>NZ_JBRREG010000034.1:0-43097 GCF_056760155.1 Stenotrophomonas sp. STEN022 | reverse complement strand
TTGCCACGGGCAACGTGACCAATGCGGTGCTGGGCAGCGGTACCGACAACCCGAGCTGCGCTACGGCGGGCGGTTGCGATACAAGCACGCCGGTTGCCGCACCTGCGGTGATCTATCGCAAGTCGGTGGTATTGCCCGTGGGCAAGACCGAAGTGTCGGTAGGCGACGTGCTGACCTACACGCTGACCACGGTGGTGAGCAACTCCAAGACTACCGCTGCGGTGGTGTTGCACGACACCCTGGGTACCGGTCTGGCGTTTGCGGCGGTGACCGTGCCGGGTGCGTATACCGCTGTGACCACGGGCAACCCGCTGAGCTTCACCCTGCCGGCCAATACCGCGCCGGGCAGCTATGCAGTGAGCTACACCGCCACGGTAACGGCCGTTGCCACGGGCAACGTGACCAATGCGGTGCTGGGCAGCGGTACCGACAACCCGAGCTGCGCTACGGCGGGCGGTTGCGATACAAGCACGCCGGTTGCCGCACCTGCGGTGACCTATAGCAAGAGCGTGGTCAGTCCTGCGTCGGGCGTTGAGGTCAAGGTAGGTGATCAGATCACCTACCGCCTGACCACTACCGTCAGCGGTGCGCAGACCACTGCTGCGGTCGTGCTGAGCGACACCCTGGGCTCTGGCCTGCAGTTCAATGCAGTGACGGTTGCTGGTGGTTATGCACATACAAGCGTGGCTGGGAAGGAAGTATTTACCCTGCCGTTGGGCCAGCTGCCCAATGCTGATGGCAGTGGCAAGACCTATGTCGTGGAGTACACCGCGACAGTGACCGCGGCAGCAACCACTTCGGTGGCCAACAGCGTGAGCGGCAGTGGTGGTGGCGGTACTCCGCCGACCTGTTCGGGCTCTTGCACTACAACGACGCCGTTGGGCGCACCGGCAGTGACCTATGCCAAGAGCGTGGTCAGCCCCGCCTCGGGTGTTGAGGTCAAGGTGGGTGATCAGATCACCTATCGGTTGACCGCCACGGTCAGCGGGTCGCAGACCACTGCCGACATCGTCCTGAGCGATACCTTGGGCACTGGCCTGCAGTTCAATGCAGTGACGGTCGCCGGTGGCTACACACGCACAAGCGTGGCCGGGAAAGAAGTGTTTACTTTGCCGCTGGGCCAGCTGCCCAATGCAGACGGCAGTGGCAAGACCTATGTCATGGAGTACACCGCTACGGTGACCGCAGCAGCGATCACGTCGGTGGACAACAGTTTGACTGGCACTGGCGGTGGTACTCCGCCTATCTGCAGCGGTGTTTGCACGACCACCACGCCGGTGGCTGCACCCGCAGTGACCTACAGCAAGTCGGTGGTATTGCCTGCGGGCAAGACCGAAGTGTCGGTGGGCGATGTGCTGACCTACACGCTGACCACGGTGGTGAGCGATGCACAGACCACCGCACCGGTGGTGCTGAGCGACACCCTGGGTACCGGTCTGGCATTTGCTGCCGTGACCGCGCCGGGCGTGTACAGCGCCGTGACCACGAGCAACCCGCTGAGCTTCACCCTGCCGGCCAATACCGTGCCGGGCACCTATGCAGTGAGCTACACCGCCACGGTGACCAACGCGGCCACCGGCAGCGTGACCAATGCGGTGCTGGGCAGCGGTACCGACAACCCGAGCTGTGGCACGAGCTGCACGACCACCACCCCGGTGGCCAAGCCGCTGTTGATCGTGAGCAAGAGCTCGAATCCGGGGAATGGCGGTACCGTCAGTATTGGCGACACCATCACCTACACGCTCAATGTGGTGGTGGAGAACGCGGCACTGTTCTCCGAAGTGCTGTTGACCGATACACCGGACCAGGCCTTGGCGATCAGCAATCTGCCGGCCGGTTGTGCACTCAATGCGGGCGTACTGATCTGCCGTCTGCCGGCAGGTACGCCGGTGGGGACGCATACGTTCAGCTATGACGCCGCGGTGTTGCCGTCGGCCAATGGCAAGGTGAACAACGTGGTTGTGGCTTCAAGCCAGGACCCGTTCATGCCGACGCCGGAGTGCGATGTCTGCACGACCGAGCACAACGTCAATGCGCCGTTGATCCGCCTGACCAAGACTGCGGGCAGCTCTGATGTCAGCATCGGTGACCTGGTGCGCTATTCACTCACCGTCGAGAATGTTGGCTCCAGCGACCTGGTTGACGGCATCGTCATCGATACGCCGCCGGCTGGCTTCACCTATGTGGAAGGCTCCGTCGTCGTCGCTGATGGTGACAAGGCCGGGATGGTGACCGGCAGCTCGCCGCTGCGTATTTCCGGGCTGGACGTCGCGGCAGGGGAAAGCGCGACGATCGTCTATGTGATGCGGGTAGGTGCCGGGGTGCGCTCTGGTACCCACATCAACCAGGCGCAGGTACGTTCGCGTAACAACGAACCGGTGTCCAACACGGCCACCGCAGAAGTGACGTTGACCGGCGATCCGATGATCGACGACAGCCTGCTGTTGGGTACGGTGTTCAATGACCGCGATGGCGATGGCTGGCAGGACAACGCAGAACTGACCCGCCTGCATGTGCAGGGTGGCTTTGCTGCTGATGCCTATGTGGCCGGTTCCACCACCATCGATCGAGGCAATGGTCATCAGGCCGAAGCCGATGCCAGTGCGCCGCTGCTGCATGGTCTGGCACTGGGACGCATCAGTGCCCGTCAATCGGTGGCTGATCCGGTTGAAGACCACCAGTTGGTGATCCGTCAGCACCTTACCCGTCTGGCATTCACCGATGACTTCGTGCTGAGTAATGCCCAGGGCGTAACCCTGCGGATGGGTGCCGATGGCAAGACCCGCACCGAACTTTCAGGCGATGCTGTCAAGGGCTTGAACGCGGCGATGCCGGTGGTGGAGCGTCGCATCGCACAGGCGGCGGACGGCTACGTGGTCGATTACATCATCCGCAACCAGGGAATCGATGAGCGCGGCATTCCGGGCGTGCGCATTGCCTCGGTCGAAGGTCTGCTGATCGAAACCGATCAGTACGGTCGCTATCACCTGGAAGGGGTGGACGGCGGCAGGTGGGAGCGCGGTCGCAACTTCATCCTCAAGGTGGATCCGACAACGTTGCCGGCTGGTTCGGTGTTCACCACGGAGAATCCGTTGCTGCGGCGTATCACTCCGGGTATCCCGGTACGCTTCGACTTTGGCGTCAAGCTGGATGAAGCCTTGATTGGCGGTGGCACCGAGCAGGCAGAGATGGCCCTGGGTGAAGTGTTCTTCGCCCCTGGCAGTGCCGAGGTGCGTGAGCGCTATCTGCCGGTGATCGAAACGATGGCTGCCAAGGTGCGTGAGCACCAGCGTGGCGAGGTATTGATCGAGGCGGGTGCGGAAAACCAATCGCTGGCATTTGAACGTGCCAGCGCGGTCAAGGCAGCACTGCTGGGCCTGCTTGAGGGTGTTGATAGCCGCCAGTTGCAGGTCAGCGTCCGCGCCAGCGTGGATGAAGCCGGCGGCATGGTGTCCGGTCTGGATGGTGAAGGCGTGCTGCTAGGCACCGTGTTGTTTGATACCGACAAGTCGGACATCCGTGCCGAGTTCGGTCCGTTGCTGGATACCGTTGCCAAGACCTTGGAAGGCATGGGCGGCGGCAGGGTTGCGATCATCGGCCATACCGATGTGCGTGCCTCGCATAGCTACAACCTCGCGTTGGGTATGCGCCGGGCCAAAGCGGTCTACGAAGCACTGGCTACACGCATGAGCGTGGAAACACGCGCCAAGTTGAGAGTTGAAGCCGAGCGTGAACCGCAGGCTCAAGCGGGAGCAGTGAAATGAGCCGGTTCAAGCACAAGCCGATGAAGATGAAGCTGTTGGATTGCACCCTGATCAGCCTGCTGGCCAGCGGCGCGCCATGGGCGATGGCACAGGACAGCACCGTTGCGGACGCTGCCGATGGCATCGCCAAGGCGGTCGATTGCGATGCGCAGGGATGCTCGGACGAAGGCGAGCTGTTGGTGCGCCTGGGCACGCGTAGCTATGACCAGCCCCGTAGTACGGACACCAACCGCGGCTCATCTTCGCAGCAGCTGCAGCCGGATCGTCGCGTAAGCATCGGTGTGCAGGCGCCGGGCAAGGCCGTGGCGACTGGCAAGTTCGCCATCGACCTGCCGGGCGGCGGCGTCATCTGGGCAACCGAAGATCCCACCCTGGGCTCAGCCGAGCTGGCGGTGTCCGCGCCATCGATGGTTCCCTTCGATGGCCAGACCATCACCAAGCCGGTGCAGTTCTATGTGCGCGGCAACTACCCCGGCTTCATCCAGCGCATGGAAGTGCGGATCTACCGCAGCACCGACACCGATCTGGTCGAGGCACTGGCGGTCGTTCCCTTGCAGGTGGGCGCGGTCACCAGTGCAACCTGGGACGGCGCACTGCCGTCGCGCTACCGCTTCCGCAAGGGCGACGAGCTGATCTATGTGGTGCGCGCCTACGGTGCCGAGGGGCAGCTGGACGAGACCTATACGCGCAGTCTGCAGTTGGTCTCGCCGGAAGAGATGGAGCGCAGCAACACCCAGCTGCGCAACTCCGTGGAACGCACGCTGGGCACCGCGCTGAGCACTGAACAGGCCCAGACCCAGAGCCTGATCGACACGGTATTCGCTGGCAATGGACTGCGCCTGCAGAACATCCCGTTGTACGGTTCACGCGTGCGCATCCAGGGGCGCAACATTCCTGAGGGCCAGAACCTGACCATCAATGGCCAGGACTACCCGGTGGACCTGGAGCGCAAGTTCGTTGCCGAATACCTAGTGCCGATCGGCCCGCAGGCATTCGCCGTCGAGGTGGGTGGCAAGAACAAGTCTGCCTATACCTTGAACATGGACGTCACCGGACGCTATTTCTTCGGCGTCGGCCTGGCTGACGTGACCATCGCACAGAACAAGGTCTCCGGTTCGGTAGAGCCGTTCTCCGGCGACAGCCGCTACCAAGATGACATCATCAGTGATGGTCGCCTTGCGTTCTATGGCAAGGCCAAGCTGCGCGGCCGCTACCTGATCACTGCCCAGGCTGACACCACTGAACGCGATCTGGACAGGCTGTTCAGCGGTTTCACCCAGGCCGACCCGCAGGATGTGTTCCGGCGTCTGGATCCGGACCTGTATTACCCGGTCTATGGTGATGACTCCAGTACCTACCGTGACGTGGACACGATGGGTCGGTTCTACCTGCGCGCGGACTGGGACAAGAGCCAGGCCTTGTGGGGCAACTATTCCACCGGCTTCACCGGCACCGAGTACGCCCAGTACCAGCGCTCGCTGTACGGTGCGGCGCTGAACTGGCGTTCGGAAGCTGCCAATGCCTGGGGCGATGCGCAAACCGAACTGCGCGCGTTTGGTTCGCAGGCCGAGACCGCACCGGGCCACAATGAGTTCATCGGCACCGGCGGCAGCCTGTATTACCTGCGCCATACCGACCTGATGCCGGGTTCGGACGTGGTCACGCTGGAGGTACGCGACCGCACCACGGGTCGCACCGAGACCCGTGTGGTCCTGCAGCGCGGTACCGATTACGAAATAGATGAACTGCAGGGTCGTATCCTGTTGACCCGCCCGCTGGCGCAGATCAGCCGTGAGAACATCAGCACGCTGACCCGCGATGCACCCTTGGACGGTTTTGAACAACGCCTGCTGGTCGACTACGAATGGGTGCCGACGGGGTTTGACGCCGACGACGTGTCCGCAGGTATGCGAGCCAAGCATTGGTTCGGGGACCATGTAGGCATGGGCGCCACCCATGTGCAGGAGCAGCGTGCAGGCGAGGACTACACCTTGACCGGTGGCGACCTGACCTTGCAGGCCGGGCGCGGCACCTTCATCAAGGCCGAGTACACCCGCACCGAGTCCTTCGGTGCGCCGGTGTTCTTCTCCGACAACGGCGGCCTGAGCTTCATCCAGAACAACGACACCAGTGCCAACCGCAAGGGCGAGGCGAAGGCGGTCGAGGCGCGGGTCAACTTCAAGGAGTTGGGCTGGAGCGAGCAGGACTGGAGCGCCGCCAGCTGGTGGCGGCAGACCACCGCCGGTTATTCGACCGGGCGTTACGACAACGGCCTGCCGGTCACTGAATATGGTGCCGAAGTGCTGGGCCAGTTCACCCCAACGCTGGGCATGTATGCACGCTACTCGCGTGCCGAGCGTGGTGCCGAGTCGCTTACCCAGGCCCAGACCACCTTCGATTGGCGGCTCAACGACGACAGCACGCTGAGCGCCGAGCTGCGCCGGGTAAACGAGGAACGCACCGGTTACGCTGCCGCGGGCACGCTGGGTGCGGTCAAGTACCAGCAGCGGATCAACACATCGGTTGAGCTGTACGGCTTGGCACAGGTGACGCTGGATGACGACGGCGGCAAGTATGCCGACAATGACGCGCTTACCGCTGGCGGCAAGTACATCACCGGCAACAACTCCTCGGTCGGTGCCGAAGCGACCACCGGCGACCGCGGCAATGCGGTCACCATGAATGCCGAATACCGCCTGCACCCTGAGCATGCCATCTACGGTGCATATACCTATTCCACCGACACTACTGCCTACGACTCGTTGTTCTCCAACAACGCGCAGAACGGTTGGACACTGGGTCAGCGTTGGCGCTTGTCCAATCAGGTTAACGTTTACAACGAAAGCCAGTTCCTGAAGGAACGCGCGCAATCAGGCATCGCCCACACCTTTGGTATGGATTTTTATCCGGCCCAGGGCTGGAACCTGGGGTTCACCCTTTCCAATGGTGAGCTGACCACCGATGCCGGTGGTGACGTGCAACGTCGTGCGGTCAGCGTATCCGGTGGCCGCACCTCGCAGGACACCGACTGGCAGAGCAAGATCGAATGGCGTCGTGACCGCGGTGCTGAGCAGCGTGACCAATGGGTCAGCAGCAATCGTTTGACCCACAAGATCAACGAGAGCTGGCGTATCGCTGCACGCTTCAACTATGCCGACACCGATGACAGGCTCAATCCGCTGGCTGGTGCCAAGTTCATCGAAGGTAACTTTGGTTTTGCTTACCGGCCCTGGAACAGCGAGCGTTGGGCGCTGTTTGGTCGCTATACCTACCTGTACGACCTGGCTTCGCTGGGCCAGCTTGGCGGCGCAAGCTATGACCAGAAATCGCAGGTGCTTTCCTTCGAAGGCGTGTACAAGCACGACCAGCGTTGGGAATATGCAGCCAAACTGGCACGTCGCGAAGGCAGCGTCCGCTATGGCCGAGGCAGCGGTCAATGGCTGGATGCGGCTACCACCTTTGCCGCAGTGCAGGCGCGTTACGAACTGGTCTACCAGTGGCACGGCCTGGCTGAATACCGCACGCTGGGAGTTACCGACGGTGGTCGCAAGCAGGGCTGGCTGGTGGGCGTGGATCGTGACATCACCCGCAACTTCCGGGTCGGCGTGGGCTACAACTTCACCGACTTCAGCGACGATCTGACCGACTACGACTACAAACATCGCGGCTGGTTCCTCAACCTGGTTGGCAAGTACTAGCCAGCATCTGGCAACGGGGCGGCACGGCCGCCCCGTTGCTGTAGCCCATACGGGGCGGCGGGCGCGAATCGTATGCGTCAGGATAGCCGCCGCCTTGATGCCGAGGGAATGGCTACACTGGCCCGGCTAAGTCGCACGGGAACTACCCTTGGTCTCCAGCTGGATCCTGCTCCTGGTCTCACTCTGCTATGCCGCGCTGCTGTTCGGCGTGGCCTGGTGGGGTGATCGTCGCCCGCTGTATCCCGACCGCCCGTGGCTGCGGCCGGTGGTCTACAGCCTGGCGCTGGCGGTCTATTGCTCGTCCTGGACCTTCTACGGTGCGGTGGGCTCAGCGGTGCGTTACGGCATCGGCTACCTGCCTATTTATCTTGGCCCGCTGCTGATGCTGATGTTTGGCTGGCGGATCATCGAGCGGCTGGCGCTGATCGCCCGCAGCGAGAATGTCGTGTCCATCGCCGACTTCATCTCCTCGCGCTTCGGCCGCTCGCGGCGGTTGGCGGCGTTGGTCGCGCTGATCGCGCTGATCGGCGTGGTGCCGTATCTGGCCCTGCAGTACAAAGCCGTGGCGATGAGCCTGCAGGTGCTGACCGGTGATGCTGCCGGCAAGGGCTTGCTGACCGATCCGGCGCTGTACGTGGCGCTGCTTATGGCCTTGTTTGCCATCCTGTTCGGCACTCGCCAGGTCGATGCCACCGAACACCACTACGGCATGATGCTGGCCATCGCCGTGGAATCGATGATCAAGCTGTTGGCGATCGTCGCAGTGGGCATATTTGCCTATGTCTGGCTGAGTGATCGCGGCGAGTCGGTGGTGCAGTCGGCACGCACCTTGTTTGAAGGCATGCCGCCGGTGGGATTTGTCTCGCAGACACTGCTCAGTTTTCTTGCGCTGATCTGCCTGCCACGGCAGTTCCACGTAGCGGTGGTTGAATGCGGCAATGCCGCCGATGTGCGTAGCGCACGCTGGATGTTCGGCGGCTATCTGGTGCTGATCTCGCTGATGATCGTGCCAATTGCTACTGCTGGTGCGGCGATGTTTGGCACCGGCCTGGCCTCGGACGACACCTTGGTGCTGGCCTTGCCGATGTCTGCCGGCAGTACGACCCTTGCCCTGATTGCCTACATCGGTGGCTTCTCCGCGGCTACCGGCATGGTCATCGTTTCATCTATCGCGCTGGCGACGATGATCAGCAACGACCTGGTCATGCCACTGTTGCTGCGTCGCAGTGGCGACCACCGCGAGGCCGCCAATGTGGCTTCGCGCGTGCTGTGGATACGACGCATGGCGATCGTGCTGCTGGCACTGGTCGCTTACGGCTATTACCGCGGCAGCAATGACGACACCATGCTGGCCGCCTACGGCCTGATGGCCTTCGCCGCGGTGGCGCAGTTCGCACCGGGCCTGCTCGGTGGCCTGTACTGGCGTGGTGCCAGCCGCCGTGGCGTTGAAACCGGCATGCTGGTCGGCTTTGTGGTCTGGGCCTATACCTTGCTGGTGCCGGCGCTGAGCCATGGTGGTTGGCTGGATGCGAGCCTGCTGACGCAAGGGCCGTTCGGCATCGGCTGGCTGCGACCACAGCAGTTGTTCGGCCTCACCGGCTGGGACCCGCTGACCCATGGCACCTTCTGGTCGCTGCTGATCAATACGGTGACCATGTTGCTGGTGTCGATGCGCTGGCGCCCCGATGTCGCCGAGCGCCTGCGTGCGGCTCCGTTCCTCGATCCGTATGCCAAGCGCCCGGTGGTGGCCGGTGACTGGCCGGCGCACGTCAAGGTACGTGATCTGCTGGCCCTGGCGACGCGCGTCATCGGTGACAACCGGGCGCGGCGTTCGTTTGCCGAACAGGCGCAGTTGCTTGAGCGCGAATTCCAGCCTGCCGCTGCTGCCGACCGTGTATGGGTGCAGTTCACCGAGCGCCTGCTTGCCGCGTCCATTGGTGCGGCCTCCGCGCGTCTGCTGCTGACCAGCCTGCTGCGCGGCTCGGGTATGGACCTGGGTGAAGTGGTAGCGGTGCTGGACGAAGCCGGTCAGGAGCTGCGCTTCAACCGCGAGATTCTTTCGACAACGCTGGAAAACATCAGCGCCGGGGTCAGTGTGGTTGATCCGGAGATGCGCTTGACCGCATGGAACCGGCGTTACCAGCAGATGTTTGGTTACCCCGACGGGATGCTTTACGTCGGCCGCCCGGTTGCTGATCTGATCCGCTACAACGCCGAGCGCGGCGAGCTGGGTTCTGGCGATACCGAAGTGCAGATCAATCGTCGTATCGGCTATATGCGCGCCGGTTCGCCGCATGTGTTCGAACGTACCGGTGCCGACGGCAAGGTGATCGAGCTGCGTGGCCAGGCCTTGCCCGGTGGCGGTTATGTCACCAGCTACAACGACATCACCGACTTCAAGAACGCAGAGCAGGCGCTGCTGGAAGCCAACGAGACACTGGAACAGCGTGTAACCGAACGCTCGCAGGCGGCTGAAGCTGCACAACAATCAAAGACACGCTTTCTTGCGGCGATCAGCCATGACGTGCTGCAGCCCTTGAATGCAGCGCGTCTGTTCGCATCGGCACTGCGCGACAGCTTGCACGAGACCGACGAGCAGCGGCATCTGGCCGAGCGTGTCGATGCTTCCCTGCGCGCGGCCGAAGAGTTGCTGGATGGCCTGTTGGATGTGTCGCGACTGGATGCAGGCGGCCTGCGCCCGACCATCAGCGAATTCGATGCCAGCGTGCTGGTGCGCGAGCTGGCGGCACAGTATACGCCGGTAGCAGCGGGACGCGGTCTGCGTCTGCATGTGTTTGCACGTACCGCGTGGGTGCGCAGTGATCGGCGCCTGTTGCGCCGCGTGCTGCAGAACTTCATGGCAAATGCGCTGCGTTACACGCGCAGCGGTCGCATCGTACTGGCGCTGCGTGTGCGTGGCGATGAGGTTGAGCTGCAGGTATGGGATACCGGTCCGGGCATTCCCGAGCACCACATGCAGCAGATCTTCAACGAGTTCCACCGCTACCAGCAGCCGTTCGACTGGGGTGAGCAGGGTCTGGGTCTAGGCTTGTCGATCTGCCAACGCATCTCCCGCCTGCTCGATCACGGCTTGAATGCGCGTAGCCAGCCTGGCCACGGCAGCATGTTCTCGATCAGCCTGCCGCGTGTGGAAACACCGGCAGTGCCGATGCCGCCGCCGCGTCAGCAGACCGCCTTCGGCGGTGATGACTCATTGGCCGGTATGCGCGTGCTGTGCGTGGATAACGACCAGGAAATTCTCGACGGCATGCGCGCCTTGCTCGGCCGCTGGAAGGTGGAGGTCATCGCCGCCAGCACGGTGGACATGGCGCTGGAGAAATTGAGTGAGCAGCCCGACGTGATGCTGGTGGATTACCACCTGCATGACAGGCTCGATGGATTGGATACCTTGATCGCCCTGCGCGAAGCCGCGCATCGGCCCTTGCCGGGCGCCTTGTTGACTGCCGATGGCCGCGATGAGTTGAAACGCATGGCCCGCGAACGCGGCTACCGCGTGCTGACCAAGCCGGTGAAGCCGGCCTCGTTGCGCGCGTTCCTGACCGCATTGAACGACCCGCGCAGGCGCTAGCAGGCAACGGGTGGTGCCGAGCCATGCTCGGCAGGGGGCTTTACCAGCGAAAAGCCAACCCCTCCCCAACCCGCCCGGCCCGAAGGCACAGCCTTCGGTCGTTCATCAGGCCGCGCGCCAGTGGCGCGCAAGCAGGCCTTCTTCACCCCCTTCGCTACGCGAAAGGGAGGGACCAACTGCGGTAGTGCCGAGCCATGCTCGGCAGAGGCTCTACCGGTAGTGCCCCAGCGCAGCATGGCTGCGCTCTACAGGTGGTGCGCTGGCTTCGCGGCTTATGCCGCTCCAACGGCGGCGGTTGCCGCACTCAGGTGCTCGTACAGAATCGCGCAGCCGATGATGATCAGGATCACGCCGCCAACGATTTCCGCGCGCTTGCCAACCAAGGCACCAAGGGCACGGCCAAGCATGATGCCGATGGTCACCATGGTCATCGTGCACAGGCCGATCACCAGCGCGACCACGCCGATATGCACATCAAGAAACGCCAAGCCAACGCCTATGGCCATCGCATCGATGCTGGTGGCGAAACCCGTTGCAGCCAGGGTCCAGAAACTCTTGTGCTGTTCGCCTGCATCCTCGCCGTTGTTGTCGGCTGCGCTCTCATCGTCTGGCTTCAGGCCGGCAATGATCATATGCGCACCCAGCAGGCCAAGCAGACCAAACGCGATCCAATGATCGAAGGCTTGCACGTACTGCGAAGCAGCGCGGCCCAGCAGCCAGCCGATGATGGGGGTGATGGCTTCGATCACGCCGAAGATCAAACCCGCGCGCAGGGCGTCGAGCAGGCGTGGCTTGCGCATGGCAGCGCCCTTGCCGACCGCTGCAGCGAAGGCGTCGGTGGACATGGCGAAGCCGATCAGAACAATGGAAATGGGAGACATCAGGATTACCGGGTCGGGCGGACACAAACGGCATGCGCCGCGCCCAACCGTAGTTGCGCACGCATGCCGCTGGTCTCGCCAACCGGGTCTGGCTGCCCACACCACGGCGCACTGGCCGAGTATGTTGACGTGGGCGCTTCCAATGCTGGAAGCAGGCTACTCCCCAAGGGAGCGCGGATTCTAGCATGGCCCACAATCTGAACGGCGAGCCCCGGGCTACCGGCTTGGCTGCGGGACTGAAACATCACTGTCATCGAAGCATGGCTTGATACGCGCGCACGGCTGGCGCAGCGCGGTAATTTCCTGCAAATCAGCACTCAAGAAACCTGATATGTGGCCGATTTCGAGGCATCTCTACGCCCGGAGTGCGGCATGAAGTTTCCCCTTGGAATCGCCCAGAAACTGCGTCTGAGCCTGCTGGCGCTGGTGGTCGGCCTGCTCGTCATCGGCTCGGCTTATGCCTGGCTCAGTGTTGGCATGCGCGGTGCCGACCAGCGGCTGCAGAGTTACCAGCAGGATGCCGCGCAGCTGGAGGCACTGGTGGCCGCGTTTGCCGAGGCGCGCCGCGCCCAGGCCGAGTATGCCATGTCGTTCTCGGCCGCCGCCGGGCAGGCGTTTGTGGCTGCCAACGCACGCCTGCAGGCTTTGCTGGCCACGGACAAGAAGGGGGCAGGTTGGGAGCAGGCATTGCGCGCGCCTCTGCTTGACTATGTTCAGTCCGGGCAGGCATTGGATCAGCGCATCACCGAACTTGGCCACGATGCCGACAGTGGCATGCAGGGCCAGCTGCGCAATGCCGTGCACGAAGTGGAGAACCTGATCGGCGAGCATCCCGATGCAGCGCTGCAGGTGTCGATGCTGACCATGCGCCGCTACGAGAAGGACTTCATCCTGCGCCGTGAGCAGAAATACGCGGACGAATTGAGTGCGCAGGTGATGCCCTTCGAGCTGCTGCTGCAGGCAGCGCGCATGCCGGACGGCAGCAAGCAGCAGGTGCGCGATGCGATGCAGCGCTACCAGGAGGCATTCCTGTCCTATGCAGCGGCGCGCTATGGGGCCGACAGCGAGACCCAGGCGATGGACGACCTTGCCGGCAAGGCCTTGCCGGTGCTGACCCGCTTGCAGCAGACACAGCGCGCCAGCCTGGCCAAGCAACGCGACGAACAGGCCGCAGCGCGGCGTTGGATGGATGCGGCCTTCGCTGCCACCGTGCTGGTGGTGGGCTTGTTGCTGGTCAGTCTGCTGCTGTTGTTGCTGCGTGCGGTGGAACGGCCGCTGGCCGACGCGGCGGCCTTCGCCCGCGCCATTGCCGACGATGATCTGGACGGCCGGTTGGTGGTGCGCAACGCGCATGACGAGATTGGTCGGTTGGCGGCGGCGCTGATGCAGATGCAGTCCAGCCTGCGCGAGCGCATTGCCGGCGAACGCCTGGCGGCGGGGGCCAACCGGCGGGTACGCCAGGCGCTGGACGTGGCCAGCGCCGCGGTGCTGGTGACGGATGCCGCAGGCCGCGTGGTCTATGCCAATCCGGCATTGCAACAGGCCTTCGCCCAGGCCGGGATCGAAGGCGCGGCCGAGGTCGACAGCGAGGTGGCCGAACTCGGGCCGGCAGTTGCCGCACTCGTGCGGGCAGCCTTCGAGCAGAGCGTGGCGATGGATGCGGAGGTGGAGCTGGGTAACAGTGGCTTCCTGCTGCGGGCCAGCCCGGTGTTGGAAGCTGATCGGGTACTTGGCCTGGTGATGGAATGGCAGGACCGACGGCTTGAGCGGGTGATCGTCAACGAAGTGGCCGCGGTGGTCGCGGCCGCGACCGCCGGCGACCTGCAGGGACGCATCGTGCTGGCCGACAAGCAGGGCTTCGTGCTGCAGCTGGGCGAGCGCATCAATGCCCTGCTGGACAGCGTGCAGGCGCAGGTGGCGGATGCGACGCGGGTGATCGGCCACTTCGCCCACGGTGACCTGAGTGCGCGCATGCGCGGCGACGGCCAGGGCATCTACGCACGCCTGCGGCAAGGGCTGGAGGAGGCCATGCAGCAGGTCGGCGGCATCGTCGCCCGCATCCAGCAGTCGGCGGGCAGTGTGCAGGCCGCGGTGGGCGACATGGCCAGTGGTACCGCCGATCTGTCCGGGCGCGTGGAACAGCAGGTGGGTGATGTGCAGGAGGCGTTGCAGCGGGTGCGCTCGGTGGCCGGTGAGGCGCGCGAGAATGCCGGCAGTGCACGCGAGAGCGCGCTGGTGTCGGCGCAGGCCAGCGATGCGGCCGAACGCGGGCGCCAGGCCACGGCCGCCGCGATCACTGGCATGGACCAGTTGCGGGCGTCCTCACGGCACATCCGCGAGATCGTCGCCACCGTCGACAGCCTGTCGTTCCAGACCAATCTGCTGGCACTGAACGCTGCGGTCGAGGCCGCGCGGGCCGGCAGCCACGGGCGTGGTTTCGCGGTGGTGGCCAACGAGGTGCGCCAGCTGGCACAGCGCTCGGCGGAGGCGTCCAAGCAGATCCGCGGCCTGATCGACGCATCGCTGCGGCAGGTGGAGGAAGGCGCGCGGCTGGCTGACAGCAGCGGTGCGGCGATGCAGGACATCGGTGGTCGGGTGGCGCAGGTGGCCAGCGCGCTGGAGCGGATCGATGCGGGCTCGGCGCGGCAGGTCAGCGCGGTGGATGATGTGGAGCGCCTGTTGCGGCGTATCGGCGAAGGCACCCGCCAGAGTGGCGAGGTCGCACGCGCCTCATCGCAGGCGGCGCAGGCGATGCGCGAGCAGACGCAGGAGCTGGCCGCAGCGGCGGAAGTGTTCGTGGTGGATGCGACGGCAGCAGCGGAACCGGTGCTGCAGCGCTCGGCATGAGCTGCAGCTCCCTCCCTTGCGCAACGCGCAGGGGAGGGGGGCGCAAGGGTAGTTGTTGGCGCTCAGCCGCAGGCAAGCGCCAGCAGCAACTCAATCTTCTTCCGGTGGCAGCACGATGGCGTCGTCGTCGATGGCCAGCTTGCCGGCCATCAGCACCGCCTGGGTGCGGTTGGTGACGCCGAGCTTGCGCAGGATGGCGGTGACGTGGGCCTTGATGGTGGCCTCGGAAACGCCCAGGTCATAGGCGATCTGCTTGTTCAGCCGGCCCACGCCGAGCATCTGCAGCACGCGGAACTGTTGCGGGGTCAGCTCGCGCAGGCGCTGGCCGACCTCGCGTTCTTCGTTCGGGGTCGGCGGCACGTTGTGTGCTTCGGCCGGGGCCCAGCGCTCGCCATCGAGGATGGTGCCCAGCGCGTGACCGATGGTGTCCGAATCGGCGGATTTTGGAATGAAGCCGAATGCGCCATGGTCCAGTGCGCGTCGCATCACCGTCGCTTCCTCGCGTGCGGAGACCACCACGATGGGCAACTGCGGGTGCAGCGAACGCAGGTGCACCAGCGCATTGAAGCCTTGTGCGCCGGGCATGTTGAGGTCCATCAGTACCAGGTCGGCGTCGGGGTGTTGTTCGGCCAGTGCGTACAGTGCTTCGACGCTGTCGGCCTCCATCAACTGCACGCCGGGAATGACGCGTTGCACCGCGCCCTTGAGGGCTTCGCGGAAC
The DNA here is from genome assembly GCF_056760155.1 of Stenotrophomonas sp. STEN022. NCBI lineage: Bacteria > Pseudomonadati > Pseudomonadota > Gammaproteobacteria > Lysobacterales > Lysobacteraceae > Stenotrophomonas > Stenotrophomonas sp. STEN022. Next base: position 27,597 of record NZ_JBRREG010000034.1, on the reverse strand, counting down.
AGCGGATGGTCATCGGCAATGAGGAGGGTAGGCATATGCGATCCAATGCTGAAGTAAGGGGCGTGACGCCCTTCCGGTGAAACAGGATACCGGCTGCGACGCTGATCCACGCCCTCCACATGGACCGACAGCCGGGGCACCGTGGTGCCCCGGACAGCTACCGCTTAGCGAACCTTGCGCTCTTCCACCAGCGACGCCACCACCGACGGATCGGCCAGCGTGGAGGTGTCACCGAGCTGGTCCGGGGCGTTCTCGGCGATCTTGCGCAGGATGCGGCGCATGATCTTGCCCGAGCGGGTCTTGGGCAGGCCCGGTGCCCACTGCAGGTGATCCGGCGCGGCGATCGGGCCGATTTCCTTGCGCACCCAGGCCACCAGTTCCTTGAGCAGCTCGTCGGTCTGTGCTTCGCCGGCGATCAGGGTGACATAGGCATAGATGCCCTGGCCCTTGATGTCGTGCGGGAAGCCGACCACGGCCGCTTCGGCCACCTTCGGGTGCGAGACCAGTGCGCTTTCCACCTCGGCCGTGCCGATGCGGTGACCGGACACGTTCATCACGTCATCGACGCGACCGGTGATCCAGTAATAGCCGTCTTCATCGCGACGGCAGCCGTCACCGGTGAAGTAGCTGCCCGGGTAGGTGCGGAAATAGGTGTCGATGAAACGCTGGTGGTCACCGTAGACGGTACGCATCTGGCCCGGCCACGAATCACGGATGATCAGGTTGCCTTCGGTGGCGCCTTCCAGCGCCTCGCCGTCGGCACTGACCAGCGCCGGCTGCACGCCGAAGAACGGCAGCGTTGCCGAGCCCGGCTTGAGGTCGGTTGCACCCGGCAGCGGCGAGATCAGGATGCCGCCGGTTTCGGTCTGCCACCAGGTATCGACGATCGGGCAGCGCGCATCGCCAACCACGTCGTAATACCAGCGCCAGGCTTCCGGATTGATCGGTTCACCAACGCTGCCGAGCAGGCGCAGGCTCTTGCGCGAGGTGCGCTTGACCGGCTCCTCGCCGTCGCGCATCAGCGCACGGATGGCGGTGGGCGCGGTGTAGAAGATGGTGACCTGGTGCTTGTCGATCACGTCCCAGAAACGCGAGGTGTTCGGGTAATTCGGCACGCCTTCGAACATCACAGAGGTGGCGCCGTTGGCCAGCGGGCCGTAGACGATGTAGCTGTGGCCGGTAACCCAGCCGACGTCGGCGGTGCACCAGTAGATATCGTCTTCGCGCAGGTCGAACACCGCTTCATGGGTGTAGGCCGCGTACAGCAGGTAACCGCCGGTGGTGTGCAGCACGCCCTTGGGCTTGCCGGTGGAGCCGGAGGTGTAGAGGATGAACAGCGGATCTTCCGCGTTCATGCGCTCGGGTTCGCACTCGGCCGGCTGGGTGTCCACCACATCGTGGAACCAGCGATCACGCGGTGCCTGCATGTCGACCGCACCACCGGTGTGGCGCACGACCAGCACGGTTTCCACGGTATTGGTGCCGGGCAGCTTCAGCGCGGCATCGACGTTGGCCTTCAGCGGCACCTTCTTGCCACCACGCAGGCCTTCGTCGGCGGTGATGATCAGCTTGCTGGCGCAGTCGCCGACGCGGTCGGCGATGGAGTTGGCAGCGAAGCCACCGAATACCACCGAATGGATGGCACCGACGCGGGCGCAGGCCAGCATCGCCACCGCGGCATCGACGATCATCGGCAGGTAGATGGTGACGCGGTCACCCTTCTTGATGCCGAGGTTGCGCAGCGCATTGCCCAGGCGGCAGACGCGCTGGTGCAGTTCGCGGTAGGTGACCTTCTGCGCCGGGCTGTCCGGGCCATCGGCCTCGAACAGGATGGCGGTCTTGTCGCCGCGCGTGGCCAGCTGCCGGTCCAGGCAGTTGACGCTGACATTGAGTTCGCCGTCTTCGAACCACTTGATGCGGAAATCGTCGAGCTGGTAGCTGACGTTCTTGATCTTGGTCGGCTTCTTGTACCAGTCCAGGCGTTCGGCGGCCTTGGCCCAGAACGCATCGGGGTTTTCGATAGATTCGCGGTACAGCTGTTGGTACGTGTTCTTGTCGATCCGTGCCTTCTCGGCGAACGCGGAATCAACGGGATATACATCAGTCATGGCAACCCTCACCTTTGCACTTGTAACCAATGAATGAGCCCTGTCGTGGGACAGGGCCGGGACACCCCAAGTGTGCCGCATCCGCCCCCCATCGCGCTGCCCCCTTTGTTAGACGATGGTCGAACAGACGCCTGCTTACGACTAATGGCGAATAGCCGGCCGCTGCCATCGCCGCGCACGCTGGCTGCGACCGTGCAATCGACGCGGACCGTTCGCCAGCCTGGAGAGAGGCAGTCCCGATGAATCGAAACATGTTGAAAACGGCCCGCCGGCCACTTGCCGCTGCCCTGTTCGTCGCGCTGGTCGCGCCGGGAATGGCCTTCGCCGAGACCGCAAAAGAGAAGGCGCTGGAAGCACGCGTCGCCGATCTTGAACGCCAGGTGCAGCTGCTGCTGTCCACCCAGCAGCAACAGCAGGGCGCCATCGCCCAGACCCAGAGTGAAGTGGTGCAGGTCCGTACTGCGCAGGCCGAGCGCGCTGCCGCACCGGCGGTGCCGGCGGGCAAGCAGCCGATTCAGGTCACCAGCATCACCCCGGGCGCGGCGGCGGGCACGACCTTCAAGGTGGGTGGCTTCATCAAGGCCGATTTCCTCGCCACCCGTACCGGTGACGGCCAGCTGGCCGATGACGCCACGGGGCGCGCGCTGTATCTGCCGGGTCAGACCCCGGTGCACGGCGCCGGTGGTTCGGGCAAGGCCTCGGACGTTGACTACAACGCGCACGCCAAGTTCTCGCGCTTCAACCTGGGCGTGGACCATGTCGCGGAGAACGGCGACAAGGCCGGCGCGATGGTCGAGATGGATTTCTTCGGAAACTCGCTGGGCAACCAGACCGCGACCAACACTTATGGCGTCACCCTGCGCCACGCCTACATGTACTGGAACAAGTGGTTGGCCGGCCAGACCTGGTCCAACTTCATGGACGCGGCCTCGATCCCGGAAGCGGCTGACTTCGTCGGCCCCACCGATGGCGTGATATTCGTGCGCCAGGCACAGATCCGTTACACCAACGGCGGCCTCAGTGTTGCCCTGGAAAACCCGGAAACCACCACGCTTACCGGCACCTTCAACGCGGTCACCAACAAGTGGAACGTGCCGGCGGTTGCCAACTCCGACCGTGGTTCAATGCCCGACCTGACCGTGCGTTACGGTTGGAAGGGCGACTGGGGCACCTTCGGCGTCGCCGGTCTGGTGCGTCAGCTCAAGCTCGACAACCAGACCACCGGTGCCGATGCCAGCAAGGTCGGCGGCGGCGTCACCCTCGGTGGCAAGTGGCTGATGGGCGATGCCGATACCCTGCATTACCAGCTGACCGGCGGCGAAGGTATTTCGCGCTACATCGGCCTGGGCATCACCGCCGATGGCGGCTATGACGCGATCCGCGACGAGATCGATCCGACCGGCGTGGTTGCCGGCTATGTCGGCTGGCGCCATGCGTTCACGCCGAAGCTGCGCACCAACCTGATCTACGCACGCAGCGACTACGACAACAATGCATCCATCACCGGTGACCTGGTGACCAAGAGCGTGCAGTCGATCCGCGGCAACATCTTCTACACGCCGATGCCCAAGGTCGATGTCGGTGCCGAGTTGATGTATGGCGTGCGCGAGATCGAGAACGGCAAGAAGGGCGATATCAGCCGCGTGCAGTTCACCACCAAGTACAGCTTCTGACCCATCCGGTAGTGGCGGCGCAGTGCTGCCGCTACCGCGTCTGAAATGTAGTACGCCCCATCTCCCTACCCCCACGGGGAGCACTCATGTGACCGTCAAGGCATCTCCGCGTGCCGTGGCGTTCGTATTCCCAACGCCTGGAGAATTCCGATGAATGCTTCCGTCGATCCCCGTGTAGAGCGGATCGCCTCCAACCCGAAGTACCAACGGCTGCGCAGTACGCGCAACAAGCTGGGTTGGTTCCTGACCATCCTGATGCTGCTGGGGTATTACGGCTATATCGGCCTGATCGCCTTCGACAAGGCCTTCCTGGCCACGCCGATTGGTGCCGGCAAGATCACCACGGTCGGCATTCCGATCGCCTTGGGATTGATGGTGTTCACCATCCTTATCACTGGCTTCTACGTGCGTCGTGCCAACAAGGAATTCGACAAGTTGACCGAAGAAATCGTGGAGGAAGCGCAATGACCCACTCCTTCCTGCGAACCGGCGCCTTGCTCGGTCTGCTGATCGCCAGTGGTGCGGCCATGGCTGCCGGTGGCGACATCGGCCAGACCGTGCGCCAGCCGACCAACTGGACCGCGATCATCATGTTCGCGACCTTCGTGGTGTTCACGCTTGGCATCACCAAGTGGGCCGCCGGCCGCACCAAGTCGGCGTCCGACTTCTACACCGCCGGTGGCGGCATCACCGGTTTCCAGAATGGCCTGGCCATCGCTGGTGACTACATGTCGGCGGCGTCCTTCCTCGGCATCACCGCTGCGGTGATGACCAATGGTTACGATGGCCTGATCTACGCACTGGGCTTCCTCGTCGGTTGGCCGATCCTGACCTTCCTGATGGCGGAGCGCCTGCGTAACCTCGGCCGCTTCACCTTTGCCGACGTCGCCGGCTACCGCTTCCAGGCCAAGCCCATCCGCATGTTCGCGGCATCGGGCACGCTGGTCGTGGTGCTGTTCTACCTGATCGCACAGATGGTTGGTGCCGGTGCGCTGATCAAGCTGCTGTTCGGCCTGGACTACTGGATCGCAGTGGCGCTGGTCGGCGTGCTGATGATGGTCTACGTGCTGTTCGGCGGCATGACTGCAACCACCTGGGTGCAGATCATCAAGGCCTGCCTGTTGCTGTCGGGCGTGACCTTCATGGCCGTGATGGTGATGTGGCACTTCAACTTCAGCTTCGAGGCGTTGTTCACCGAGGCGGTGCGGGTCAAGACCCAGATCGCGGCCAATGGCGGCAAGAGTGCTGAGGAAGCGGCCAGCACCGGCCTGGCGATCATGGGGCCTGGTGGCTTCGTCAAGGACCCGATCTCGGCGATCTCGTTCGGCATGGCACTGATGTTCGGTACCGCCGGCCTGCCGCACATCCTGATGCGCTTCTTCACCGTTCCCGATGCAAAGCAGGCACGCAAGTCGGTGCTGTGGGCAACCACCTGGATCGGCTACTTCTACATCCTGATCTTCATCATCGGCTTCGGCGCGATCGCGCTGGTGTTGACCAATCCGGAGTATGCGGACCCGGTCACCGGCACCATCCAGGGCGGTCCGAACATGGCAGCCGTGCTGGTCGGCAAGGCCGTCGGCGGCAACATGTTCATGGGCTTCATCTCGGCCGTGGCCTTCGCCACCATCCTGGCCGTGGTTGCAGGCCTGACGCTGTCCGGTGCATCGGCGGTGTCGCATGACCTGTATGCCACCGTGTTCAAGAAGGGCAACCCGGCACCGGGCTCGGAGCTGCGTGTATCGCGCATCACCACCTTGGCATTGGGCGTGATCGCAGTGCTGCTGGGTATCGTGTTCGAGAAGCAGAACGTGGCCTTCATGGTGTCGCTGGCCTTCGCCATCGCTGCATCGGCCAACTTCCCGGTGCTGATCCTGTCGCTGCTGTGGAAGGATTGCACCACCCGCGGTGCGGTGATTGGTGGCTCGTTGGGCCTGGCCTCGTCGCTGATCCTGACCCTGCTGTCGCCGTCGGTATGGGTGGACACGCTGGGCAATGCGGCCGGCAGTGCGCCGTTCCCGTACACCAGCCCGGCACTGTTCTCGATGACGATTGCCTTCGTCAGCATCTGGTTCTTCTCGATCACCGACAAGAGCAAGAACGCACAGGCCGAACGTGCTGCTTACCCGGCACAGGAAGTCCGTGCCGAGACCGGCATTGGTGCGAGCAAGGCTCCGTCGCACTAAGCATTGGTAACGTTTGAAACAACGGCCGGCCTTGTGCTGGCCGTTGTCGTTTGAGCGGTTGGTATCGGGGTTTTCCCTGATGCGGGGCGGGAAGATGGCTTCCTAAGATGCGGGTGAGGGTCCGCATTGTCAGGTCAGCAGCTCCACTTCCAGCCTTCTGCGAGGAACCGTATGCCGTGCCGTATCGCCAGAACCACGTTGTCCACGGGCATCGCCCTGATCATCGCCGGCAGCCTGCCCAGCGCCTTCGCCCAATCGACCGATGCCAAACCTGAGCAGACCACCGACAAGGTGGTGGATATCGGTAGCGTCAACGTCACCGCATCCGGCTCGCGCATCGATCGGCCGGGCTTCAACGCGCCGACGCCGACGGTGAAGGTGACGCCGGAGGACCTGCAGCTCTCCACCCACACCAATATCGCTGCCGCGCTCAACGACCTGCCGCAGTTCCGTGGCACGGTGTCGCCGCAGACCCATACCACCGGCGTGGACGCGGCACGGGCGCCGGTCGACCTGCGTGGCCTCGGCGTCAGCCGCACCCTGGTGCTGCTGGACGGGCGGCGCTTCTCCAGCGACAACGACCTGGCCAGCATTCCCTCGATCCTGATCAGCGGCGTGGACGTGGTTACCGGCGGTGCCTCCGCCGCCTGGGGCTCGGGCGCGGTTGCAGGCGTGGTCAACGTGCAGCTGGACAGCCAGCTGGTCGGTACCAGGATCGATGTGCAGGGTGGCGTGTCCTCGCGCTCGGACAACCAGAAGCAGTACGTCTCGGCCGCCACCGGTTTCGAGATCGCACAGGGCCGCGGCCACATCGTCATCGGCGGCGAGGCCTTGAACAACGACGGCATTCTGCCCAAGTCGTCGCGGTCATGGCTGGGCCGCACCGCGCAGCTGTCCAATGGCGACGGCACGTTCACGATGAAAGACAACGTGGGTTACGGCAATGCCGCGATCGGCGGCTTGATCACCACCGGTGTGCTGGCCGGGCAGGCCTTCAATCCGGATGGCAGTCTGCGGCCGTTCCCGGGCTATACCGGCGCGTCGCTGATCCAGGGCGGCGAGAGCCCGAGCAATGACGACATCAGCTCGCTGATGACGCCACAGCGCCGCTACAACGTGCTGGGCCGGCTGTCGTGGAACCTCACCGACAACACCAGCCTGACCATGGACGTGCGCCACTCACGCAGCTGGAACCGCTTCCCCTGGTTCGGCGACCACAACCGTGGCACCGGCCTGAAGATCGGCGTCGACAACGCCTTCCTGCCCACAGCGGTGCGCGATGCCTTGCTGGCCGCAGGCGAAACCAGCTTCGGCCTGGGGCGCTTCAACAGTGACTTTGCCTTTCCCGATATCGACTACGACCGCCGCACCACCCAGTTCACCGTGGCGCTGGATGGCGTGGTCGGCGACAACTGGCGCTGGAGTGGCTACTACAGCCACGGCGACAACCAGTCCGATCTGGCCGCGCCTGGCTTCCTGCTGACCAGCAACTACCGCAACGCGGTGGATGCGGTGATCGATCCGGTCAGCGGCAAGCCGGTGTGCCGGGTGACCCTGACCAACCCCAACTCCGGTTGTGTGCCAATCAACCTGATCGGTCATGGCGCTCCATCGGCGGAAGCGGCGGCCTACGTCACCGGCACGCCCAGGCGCATGACCAATACCAAGCTCGATGCAGCCGGCCTGGACCTGCGTGGCGAACCGTTCTCGCTACCGGCCGGCGAAGTCTCGGTGGCGATGGGGCTGGAAGCGCGCAAGGAACAGATCGACCAGAAGGTGGGTGCACAGGACCTCACCAAGTCATTCAGTACCTGGAGCTCCTCGCCGATGGCAGGCAGCTTCCAGGTGCGCGAGGCCTTTGCCGAAGTGGCCGCGCCGCTGCTGCGTGACGTGCCGCTGCTGCGCGACCTGCAGGTCAATGCGGCGGCGCGCTTCAGCGACTACAACAGCTCCGGCGCGATCTGGTCGTGGAAGTACGGCATGACCAATGAGTTCTTCGATGGCTTCCGTGGCCGCTTCACCCGTTCGCGCGATATCCGCTCGGCCAACCTGTCGGAGATGTACACCACCAGCACCACCGGCTGGTCGACCATCAGCGATCCACTGACCGGCACCTCGATCAGCGCGCTGGTGATTGGCGGCGGCAATCCGCTGCTGGACCCGGAGAAGGCCGACACCTTGACCGCCGGCTTCACCTGGGCGCCGGGCAGCGTGCCGGGGCTGATCATGTCGGTGGATTACTTCGACATCGAGATCAAGGACGTGATCACCCAGGTGTCGGCGCAGGAAACCGTGCTGCGCTGCATCGCCGGCAACCAGGCCATGTGTGGGCGAATCCAGCGCGATGGCAACGGCGAGATCGAGCGTATCAACTCCAACTACGTCAACCTGGCCGAGTACCGCACCAATGGTGTCGACCTGGACCTGCTCTACAACCTGCCGGCGGCGAAGTTGTTCCCGGCGATGTCGGGCAATTTTCACACCCGCGTACTGGCGACCTGGACCGACAACCTCACCACCTACGACGGCAAGAACACCTTCGAGTACGTGACCTCGCAGGGTCTCACCGGCGGCTCCGGTGTGCCACGCTGGCGTGCGAACGCGACCTTCGGCTGGCGTGGTGACCGCTACGGTGCGCAGGCGCGGGCGCGTTACATTTCCGCCGGTGTCTACAACAACCAGCTGGTGCTGACGAACGGCAACATCCCGTCCTATGTGTACTGGGACCTGGGAGGCAAGGCGCGTTTCACGCTGGCGGGCGACAGCGAGGTCGAGGTCTACGTCGACATAAGCAACCTGTTCGACAAGAAGTCACCACTGGGTGCGGTCGGCTCGCCTTACTACGATGTGGTGGGCCGTTACTTCACGCTTGGCGCGCGCATGCGTTTCTAGGGATGATGACTGCCGCTCAGTGATGGGCGGCAGTGTTCCGTTTGCAGAGGACTCCATATGTACCAGCACCACCTCCGTCGCTCCCCATCGCGTCCACGCCTGCGCGCGCTGTTCGTGGCACCGCTGCTGGCATGCATGCTGTTGCCGGCAATGGCCGCCACCAAGCCGGTATCCAGCCAGGGCCTGCAGTTCGAAGCGCAACGGCTTGCCGCACAACTGCCAGGCAAGCTCGGCGCGGCCATCGTGCATCTGGAAAGTGGTCGCAGCGTCTACCTCGATGCCGACCGCGCCTTCCCCATGGCCAGCACCATGAAGGTGCCGGTGGCTGTGCATATCCTCAAGCTGGTGGACGAGGGCAAGCTCACGCTGCAGCAGCAGGTGACGCTGGACGAAGATGATGTCTATCCGGAAATGGGTGGGCCGATGGACCTGCACCTGAGCGCTGGTTCGGCCATCACCGTGCGCGATCTGCTGCACATGATGATCACGGTCAGCGACAACAACGCCACCGACATCCTGATCCGTCTTGGCGGCGGCACCAGCGCGGTGAATGCACGCATGCAGGCGCTGGGTATCAACGGGATGCGAGTAGACCGCTATATCTGGGAATTGCTGGCCAACTATCGCGGCAATGACGCCTCGCAGGCTAAACCAATGGGGCCGGCGGCCTATGCCGAACTGTCGCGCACTGAACGCAGCGAGGAGCTGCGTCGTGGCCACACCAATGCCTGGAATGAGGATCCGCGCGACACCAGCAGTGCCCGCGCGATGGCGACCCTGTTGCAGAAGGTCTGGCGTGGCGAGGTGCTGCAGCCAGGTTCGACCAAGCTGCTGCAGGACATCATGCTCGACACCCGCACCGGCAGCGCCCGCCTGCGCGGCATGTTGCCGAAGGAAACCCCGGTGGCGCACAAGACTGGCACGGTTGGGGATGTGATCAACGATGTTGGCGTGATCACGCTGCCGGGTGGGCGCAGCCATGCCATCGTCACCGTATTCGTGCAATCACGCGCCAGCAGCGAGGATCGCGACGCGGCCATTGCGCAGCTGGCGCGTGCCGCGCATGACTACTTCCTGTTCGTGCCTTGAGTTGCTGCGCCTGCTCAGCCGGTGACGCTGAGCAGGCGCACCAGCTGCGCACGATGGCCAACATCGAGCTTGCGGTAGATGGCGCTGATCTGGCTTTCGATGGTCTTGCGCGAGCGCCGCAGGTGATTGGCGATCTCGTCATTGCGCATGCCATCCAGCACGAGCTCGGCGACGCGGGTTTCGGTGGGCGAGAGCCTGGACCACATCGGCCGGGTCACCACGGGCGTCGCCGTTGCCACCGATTGCAATGGCGTCAGTCGCAGCAGATACATCGGATGGATACCGTCTGCCTGCAAGCGACCCTGCAGGCCGATCTGTAGCTGTGCAGCCGGCAGGTCCAGCGCTTCCCGTGGAAGCTCAGCATCGCTGACCTGATTCGCCTGGCGCAGCCAGCTGTGCAATGCCGAAGCCACGCTGTCGGGGAAGCGCAGGCGCTTGCCGGTTTCGTCCAGCCAACCCGCGCACAACTGCTGCGCCGCAGGCGACAGGCTGATCAGGTGTAGCTCATGGTCGAGGATGATGTCGGCCTGGCTTTGTCGGTCGAGCAGGGCCTGATAGATGCTGCGACGTTCACGCCGCATCGAACGCACGCGCTGCAGGCCAGCGGTCATCAGCTGATGCAGTTCGCCGAGGAACTGCTGGTGGGCGTCGGTGATCTGCTCCTGGCCGGCCTGCATGCGGATGCTCAGCACCGCATCCAGCCCTTCCCCGCGCCAGAATGCCATGTGGATGAACTCGTTCCATCCGGGCGCGGGGTTCTGTGCGCGCAGCCGCAGCCGGGCCTGCGCGTCGGTGGAGGCGATCTGCGACAGCGTGTACCAGTCGATGCGCGGATTGCGCTGCAGATAGGGAGCGGCTACGTCGAGGCTGCGTAGCGGGCGTGCACCACCGTCAGCGCTGGCACCGAGGAAATGCAGGCTGCGCTGTGGTTGGTAGGTACCGTTGATGTCGTACATCAAGGTGCACGAATGGCAAGGCAGGTGTTGGACGACCAGATCCACGCAGGCACGCCACAGCGAATGCAGGTCCAGTGCCTGCAGCAGGCCACGCTTGGCCTGCACGGGGCAGGCATCGGGGTTTGCTGCAATGTCGTGTTCGCGTCCCAGCATGGTGCGGCGTATCTCCGGGCAATAAAGCGCAGCAACCGTGGTCGCTGTGATCCCCCTCACTTTCTGCCGCAGCGTTTCCGGCGGGGCATGGACTCTTCTAGCACCCGCTGCCGCGCGCAGGCAAGCGCGGCCCGCGCGGGAGCGCAGGACAGAGTGGCAAGTGATGTTGGTCCGGGGCGAAGGTGAACGCATCGCGCCAGCCCGGCGGTAGTTGCAATGCACTGCCGGTCTGGCCGCAGCCAGAGCAGGCCGATGCACAGGCGGCGATACCGCACTAAGCGGTGCTTGCCAGGCCAGCTTCGGCGGGCTCGGTCATGCCAAAGCTGTCATCCAGGGCACGGTACTCGCTGGGGGTCATGCCGACGGTAGCCTTGAATTGGCGGGCGAACGCACTCTGGTCGTTGAATCCACAGCGCTGGCCAATGCGGGCAATGCTGCCATCGCCACGCAGCAGGCGCATCGCCATCTCGATGCGCAGCTTGATGATGTATTGCTGTGGGGTCAGCTGGAACACGTGGCGGAAGTGCCGCTCCAGCTGCGCCAGCGACATGCCGGCGAGCTCTGCGAGTTGTGGCGTGCGCAGGTTGGCCTCGAAGTTCAACTGCATGTAGGCCACCAGCTTGTCGAGCTGGGCGAATGCCGAATGGCGGCTATTGGGTTTGCCCAGATCGCGCGAGACGCCCATCAGGCCGTTGATCACACCATTGCTGTACATGGGCCGCTTGAGGGTAAGACACCAGCCCGGCCGCCGGTTCGGATACAGGTGAACTTCCAGCCGGTCGGCGATCGGGTCGCCGTTCAGGACCTGCTGGTCCTGCAACAGGTAACGATTGCCAAGCGGCGACGGAAATACCTCAAGCGGCGAGCGCCCGATCACTTCGCCACGCTTCTTCTTGCCGAGCCGTTGCACCAGGGTGAGGTTGCAATGGGTGTAGCGTCCCTGCCGGTCCTTGACGAAGAACACGGTATCGGGGAGTGCGTCGAACAGGTGCTGTACGTCGCTGGAGGAATGTTGGGCGTCCAAGGGCATCGTCATCGCGGTGGCGGCCTTCAAGGTGGCGTGCGGCCGATCCTAGCGCATGCCGGGAGCCGCTGTCGCAGCGATTCCGGGCTTGTGCCGAATTCCGCATGAGCGCGCTCATTCGCCTGCTATTCGGGCATTTGCGGCGATGGGAGCATGCTCACATGCACCGTATCGACATCATTGATTCGCATACCGCAGGCGAACCCACCCGGGTTGTGCTGGGCGGATTCCCCGACCTCGGCGGCGGCAGCCTGCGCCAGCGGCGCGAGTCGCTGGCCCGCGATTTCGACCATTGGCGGGCGGCGCTGGCCTGCGAGCCACGCGGCTCGGACACCATGGTCGGAGCGCTGCTGCTGCCGCCCGAAGACGCATCGGCCTGTACCGGGGTGATCTTCTTCAACAACGTGGGTTACCTGGGCATGTGCGGGCACGGCACCATCGGCGTGGTCCGCACCCTGGCCGAGCTCGGCCGCATTGGCCCGGGCACGCATCGGATCGAAACACCGGTAGGAACGGTGGGGGTGGAGCTGTTCAGCGATGGCCGGGTGGCGGTGGACAACGTCGAGAGCCGGCGCTACCTGCATGACGTGGTGGTCGATGTACCTGGCCATGGCAGCGTGCGCGGCGACGTGGCCTGGGGTGGCAACTGGTTTTTCATCACCGCGCAGAGCCCGTGCGAACTGAGTCTGGCAAACCAGCGCGAGCTGACCGCCTATACCGAAGCCATCCGGCTGGCGCTGGAGCAGGCCGGCATCAGCGGCAGCGATGGCGCCATCGACCACATCGAGGTCAACGCCGCCGCACCCGATGGCAGCGGGCAGATGCGCAATTTCGTGTTGTGCCCGGGGCTGGCCTACGACCGCTCGCCGTGCGGCACCGGTACCAGCGCCAAGCTCGCCTGCCTGGCAGCGGATGGCAAGTTGGCCGAGGGTGAGAGCTGGCTGCAGCAAGGCATTCTCGGCAGCGTTTTTGAAGCCTCCTACCGGCGCGGTGTAGACGGCATCCTGCCGCGCATCAGCGGCCAGGCGTGGATCACTGCACGCGCCACCATGCTGATCGATCCGGCTGATCCGTTCGCCTGGGGCATAGGCAGCACGCAGGCATGAGCAGTAGCAGCCAGCATGACCTGATCATCATCGGCGCCGGCATGGTCGGTGCCGCCTGCGCGGAGGCGGCAGTGGCTGCTGGCCTGCGTGTGGCGGTGGTGGAATCGGGGGTGATCGGTGGCGGCGCCAGCGCGGCGGCGATGGGACATCTGGTGGCGATGGATGGCGATCCGCACGAGCTGGCGCTGTGCACCTACTCGCTGGCGCAGTGGCAACGCTGGGCCGCATGGCCGCAGGCGGAGTACCAACGCTGTGGAACCTTGTGGGTGGCACGCAGCGAAGATGAACTGGAAGGTGTGGCGGCACGGGTGGATGCGCTGGCGGCGGCCGGGGTTGGCGCACAGGCGGTGGACGCGCGTGCGCTGTACGAACTGGAGCCAAAGTTGGCTGCCGGCATGTGTGGTGGCATGCGGATGAACGACGATGCGGTGGTCTACCCGCCACGCATCGCCTGGCGCCTGATCGCCGATGCCTGCCGTGATGGTGCGCAGCTGTTCGGTGGTGTGCGCGCCAGCCGTCTGGTCGAGGGCGGCGTGCTGTTGGCCGATGGCCGTGTCCTGCACGGGAAAGTGCTGGTCGCCACCGGCACTGCGTTGCCCGAGCTCCTGCCGGAGTTGCCGATGCGCGCGCGCAAGGGCCAGCTGGTCATCACCGACCGCTACCGTCCCATGCTGCGTCACCAGCTGATAGAAATGGGCTACGCCGCTGCCGCACATGGCGATGATGCGGCCAGTGTGTCGTTCAACGTGCAGCCGCGCCCGAACGGACAACTGTTGATCGGTTCCTCGCGCGAATACGACGCGACCAGCAGCGATGTGTCGCCGTTGCTGCTGCAGCGGATGCTGCAGCGTGCATTCCAGTTCGTCCCCGCATTGCAGGGCCTGCGCGCGCTGCGCAGCTGGTGCGGATTCCGCCCGGCAACGCCGGATGGGCTGCCCTATCTGGGTGCGGTACCCGGCCGTGATGGCGTCTGGGTTGCGGCAGGCCATGAAGGGTTGGGAATTACCGCTGCGCCTGGCAGTGCGCGCTTGGTGATTGATGCCTTGCTTGGGAACTCGCCGGCGCTGGCGTTGACGCCATATCTGCCGGATCGGGTATTGCAGGTGATGCGATGAGCCACGTGGTGTTGAGCGTGGATGGCATGCGCGTGGAAGTCGCCGATGGTGCCACCGTCGCGGCCGCAATTGCCCAGGTACGCAACCGCTTTCGTCTTTCGCCCAGTGGCCAGGCGCGGGCACCGCTGTGCGGCATGGGTGTGTGCTTCGAGTGCAGGGTAAGCATCGGCGCGGAAGAGCAAGTGCGGGCGTGCATGGTGTTGGCGCGGCCGGGCATGCGCGTGGAGACGCAGCGATGAAGCGTCTGGTTTTCGATCTGTTGGTGGTTGGCGCTGGCCCGGCCGGTTTGGCCGCGGCGCATGCGGGTGCGCGGCGCGGCGCCAAGGTTGGCCTGGTGGATGCCCAGCCGCGCGCAGGAGGCCAGGTCTGGCGGCATGATCTGCGTTTTGGTGTGCCGGCAAGGGCGCGCGCGCAGATCGATGGCCTGCAGGCCGCGGGTATCGAATGGCTGCCTGGGCATGAGGTAGCGATGGCTGAGGAGCATTGCCTGATCGCAGCACATGCCGACGCGGCGGTCGCCCTGCACTGGCGCAAGCTGGTGATCGCCACTGGCGCACGCGAGCTGCTGTTGCCGTTCCCGGGTTGGACCTTGCCCGGCGTCAGCGGTGCCGGCGGTCTGCAGGCCCTGGCGAAGCAGGGCTGGCCTGTGGCCGGCAGGCGGGTGGTGGTGGCGGGCAGTGGACCGTTGCTGCTGGCTGCCGCGGCCACGCTGAAGCGCCACAGTGCCGAGCTCGTCGGCATCCATGAACAGGTGGATGCCGCGCAGCTGCGTGGGTTTGCCCGCCAGCTGTGGCGCTGGCCACGCAAGCTCGCTCAAGCCGCCCTGCTGCGTGCAGGCCTGGCGGGTGTGCCGTGGCACAAGCACAGCATCGTGCGCGCCGCGCACGGCGTTGGTGCGTTGTCCGCAGTTGACGTGGAGTTTGCCGATGGCCGTTGCGAACGGATCGACTGCGATCTGCTGGCGGTGGGCTGGGGATTGGTACCCAATATCGAACTGGCGCGCATGCTCGGCTGCGAGCTGGACGGGTCATATACCCATCCCGTGCTGCGGGTGGATCAACGCCTGCGCAGCAGCCATGCCGACATCCATGCCGCCGGTGAGGTGATAGGTGTCGGTGGCCGCGATTGCGCGCACCTTGAAGGGGCGATGGCGGCCTGCTTTGCACTGGGCGATGAGCGCGCCGGCGAAGCGTTGCGGGTCCGTCGTGAGCACGAGCGCGCATACGCGCGCCTGCTGCAGCGCCATTTCGTCGCCGACGCCAGGGTCCATGCACTGGCAGCGGACGACACCCTGGTATGCCGCTGCGAGGACGTTCCACTGTCGGCGATACGCGAACACCGCGATCCACGCCAGTTGCGGCTGGTTACCCGCTGCGGCATGGGCGCCTGCCAGGGCCGGGTCTGCGGCGCCGCGCTGCGTGAACTGCAATTGGCTACACCCAACGCTTCCCCCACGGCCGTGCGGCCACCGTTGACCCCGGTCACGTTGGCAGCATTGGCGAATGTTTCCTTCGACGAAAACGGAACAGGTACTCCTTGATGAGCAATGCAGAATTCTGGCGCGGCGTATTGCCCGCCATCACCACCCCTTTCACCACCGCTGGTGATGTCGACCACGCCTTCCTGGCCGAGCATGCGCGGCAACTGGTCGATGCCGGTTGCAGCGGTCTGGTACCGCTGGGCTCGCTGGGCGAGAGCGCAACGCTGAGCTTCGATGAGAAGGTCGCCATCGTGCGTACCCTGGTCGACGCGGTGGGCGCACGGGTGCCGGTCGTTGCCGGCATCGCCGCGCTGTCCACGCAGGAAGCCATTGCGTTGGCAGCGGCGGTCAAGCAGGTGGGCGCCCGCGGCCTGATGGTGCTGCCGCCTTATGTCTACTCCAGCGATCGCCGTGAGATGGGCGACTACATCCGCGCCGTCATCGCCTCCACCGACCTGCCGGTGCTGCTGTACAACAATCCTATCGCCTACAAGACCGACTTCAGCCCGGAGCAGATCGCCGAGTTCGCCGCTGAGTTCCCGCAGGTGCAGGCGATCAAGGAATCCTCGGGCGATGTACGTCGGCTGGCTGCGATCAAGGCCTTGCTTGGCGAACGTCTGGTGCTGCTGGTGGGTGTGGATGACCTGATCGTGGAAGGCATCGCGATGGGCGCCGAGGGCTGGATTGCCGGTACCGTCAATGCCTTCCCGGCCGAAGCCGTGCAGTTGTTCGAGCAAGCACGCGATGGTGGCTATGCGGCTGCGCGCGAACTGTATGAGTGGTCGTTGCCGCTGCTGCGCATGGACACCGTGCCCAAGTTCGTGCAGCTGATCAAACTGATGCAGGAGCGCGTAGGTCTGGGCAGCGAGCGCGTGCGCGCGCCGCGACTGGTGGTGGAAGGTGCCGAACGCGCGCAGGCGCTGGCGCTGATCGACCACGCCATCGCCACCCGCAAGCGCTGAGGTGGATATGGTCGCGCCGCTACTTATCGCAGGCCAATGGCGTGCCGCAGACGACTGCACGGGCAGCTTCCGCGCAATCGACCCCTCTTCCGGGCAGGCCATCGGTATTGCGTTCCCGCGCAGCGGCGCGGCCGACGTGGAACAGGCGCTGGCAGCCGCCAGCGCCGCTGCACCATTGTTGGCGGCGGTTGAGCCGTCACGCATTGCTGCGTTCCTTGAAGGCTATGCGGCCGCGTTGGAGGCCGATGTAGAAGCGCTGGTGGCGCTGGCCCATGCCGAGACTGGCTTGCCGGCAGCCACCCGCCTGCGCGGCAATGAGCTGCCGCGTACCTGCAACCAGCTGCGCCTGGCCGCACAGGCGGCGCGCAGCGCCAGCTGGGCGCGACCGGTGATCGACACCGCCGCCGGTCTGCGCTCCTGCCATGCACCGCTGGGCAAACCGGTCCTGGTGTTCGGGCCGAACAATTTCCCGTTCGCCTTCAATGCGGTTTCGGGTGGCGACTTCGCTGCCGCCATCGCCGCGCGCAACCCGGTGATCGCCAAGGTGCACCCGTCGCATCCTGGCACCAGCCAGCGCCTGGCCGAGCACGCACAGCGGGCTGCCGACGTTGCGGGTTTGCCGGCGGCGACAGTGCAACTGTTGTACGACGTGGCAGCGCCGCTGGGGCTGACACTGGCCGCAGACACGCGCTTGGGAGCGATTGCCTTCACCGGGAGCCGTGCTGGCGGGTTGGCCTTGAAGCAGGCAGCAGATGCTGCCGGCACGCCGTTCTTCGGTGAGTTGTCCAGCCTCAATCCGGTGTTCCTGCTGCCGGGGGCATTGGCCGAACGTGGCGCGGCGCTGGCGGAAGAGTTCAGCGGCTCCTGTCTGCTCGGCAGTGGCCAGTTCTGCACCAACCCGGGCTTGGTGGTCGTGCCGCGTGGCGTAGCCGGCGATGCATTCGTTGCAGCGGTTCGCAGCCGTTTTGTGGAGACCCCGCCGCAGCTGCTGCTTTCATCGGCGGTGCGGGCATCGCTGCAACATTCAATCACCGCCCTGCGCGATGCGGGCGCTCGCCTGCTGTGTGGCGGTGCGCCGGGCAGTGTGGGCGTCACCCATGCGCCGACCCTGTTCGAAGTCGATGTCGAGACGTTCCTGGCTGCGCCATCGCGCTTCCAGGTCGAAGCCTTCGGCCCCAGCAGTCTGATGCTGCGGGTAGATGATGTGGCGCAGATGCAGGCAATCGCCGCAAGCCTGGAAGGCCAGCTCACCGGCACCCTGTACCGCGCCAACGACGGCAGCGATGACGCGACGTGGCAAGCATTGGCTCCTGTACTGCGTCCGCGGGTGGGACGGCTGATCTGCAACCGCATGCCGACCGGCGTGCTGGTCAGCCCAGCGCAGCAGCACGGTGGGCCGTTTCCTGCATCCACCCAGCCCGCTTTCACCGCAGTGGGCCTGCCGGCGGCAATCCTGCGCTTCAGCGCCCTGCAGGCATACGACAATGTGCCCGATGCGCTGCTCCCGACCGAGCTGCGCGATCGCAACCCCGGTGGCTTGCTGCGTTGGATCGACCAGCGCTGGACCACCGACGACATCGGAGCCTCGCCATGAATGCACAGATCGGACATCTCACCCTCGAGCAGGCACGCGCCCAGTTGGCGCCGTGGCCGCACCGTGCGCCGGCCATCAGTGCCGAGGAGCGCGCACAACGCCTGCAGCGCGCCCGCACGCTGATGCGCGAGCAGGGCGTGGATGCGCTGCTGGTCAGCGCGGGCAGCTCGTTGCGCTGGTTCTGCGGCGTGCCGTGGGGTGGCACGGAGCGGCTGGTGGCGCTGTTGTTGACGCTGGAGGGCGAGCCGTTGCTGATCTGCCCAGCGTTCGAGGAAGGTTCGTTGGATGCGGTGCTGCGCATCCCGGTCGGCAAACGCATGTGGCAAGAGCACGAAGATCCGCACGCCATGGTGGCCGCGGCAATGGCCGAGCGTGGCGCACGCACGCTGGCTCTGGACCCGGAGGCACCGTTCCGCATCCAGGTCGGTTTGGCAGCCCATCTGGGCGCGTCGTCCATCCAGTCCGCAGCACCCATCATCGACGGTTGCCGCATGTGCAAGTCGCCGGCCGAGCTGGCCTTGATGCAGCAGGCCTGCGACATGACCCTGTTCGTGCAGCAGCTGGCGGCGGGCATCGTCCATGAAGGCATCGGCACCGACACCCTGGTGCGCTTCATCGATGAGGCGCACCGCGCCTTGGGTGCCGATGGCGGTTCCACCTTCTGCATCGTGCAGTTCGGCCAGGCGACGGCCTTCCCGCACGGCATTCCCGGCGTGCAGCACCTGCGTCGCGGTGAGCTGGTGCTGATCGATACCGGCTGTGCGGTGCAGGGCTACAACTCGGATATCACCCGCACCTGGATCTTCGGTGAGCCCGATGCCGAGCAGCTGCGGATCTGGAACCTGGAGCGTGCGGCGCAGCAGGCCGCGTTCGATGCGGTACGCCCGGGCGTGCCTTGCGAGGCGGTCGATCAGGCCGCGCGCACGGTGCTGGAGGCCGCCGGCCTCGGCCCGGACTACAGGCTGCCGGGCCTGCCACACCGCACCGGCCACGGCTGTGGCCTGGCCATCCATGAAGCGCCGTATCTGGTGCGCGGTAATGCGTTGCCGTTGGCGCCGGGCATGTGTTGCAGCAACGAACCGATGATCGTGGTGCCGGGCAGCTTCGGCGTGCGTCTGGAAGATCACTTCTACGTGACCGCCGATGGCGCGCGCTGGTTCACACCACCATCGCCGGCCATCGACCGGCCATTTGCCTGACCTTTGAACGCAAGGAGACACGCTGCATGCTTCGATCCGGGGGAATCCACTGTCACGCCCGTCTGCTGGTGCTTGGCCTGATCTGCGCCGCTTCACCGTTGCTGGCACAGGCGACCGCGCCACCGGCCCCGGACGAGGCCGCCTTCAGCCGTTCGTTGCAGCTGCGCGAGCAATGGATGTACCTGACCCAAGGCCTGGCCGGGCCTGCGACCTGGACGGATGCGCAGCGCTACCGCTACCGGCGTACCGTGCCGGGCGGCTTCGAGTTCGTGAGCCGCAGCGTGGACGAAGCGCAGGCCGTGCCAGCCTTCGATCAGACGCGTCTGGCGACGGCCTTGTCGCCGCTGCTCGGTCGCCGCGTGGAGGGTCGCCGCCTGCCTTTCTCCGACTACACGCTGGAAGACGACGGCCGCGCCTTGCGTGCCTGGATTGATGGCGGCTGGATGCGTTGCGAGCTGGCAGAGACCTACCGCTGTGCGCGTTGGAGCGAACCCGGGCCGAGTCCGCGCCCGCGTGGCTGGGGCGTGGTGCGAGACCTGTCGGTGGCTGCCGACGATACGCCGCAGCGTTCGCCGGATGGACGCCATGAGGCGCAGGTGCGCGATGCCAGCGTGATTGTGCGCAATCTCGCCGATGGCAGTGTGCGGGTGTTGGCACGCGATGGCGCGGCCACCGATTTCTATGATCCGGAAAGCATCATCT
This sequence comes from Stenotrophomonas sp. STEN022, assembly GCF_056760155.1. Taxonomy (NCBI): domain Bacteria; kingdom Pseudomonadati; phylum Pseudomonadota; class Gammaproteobacteria; order Lysobacterales; family Lysobacteraceae; genus Stenotrophomonas; species Stenotrophomonas sp. STEN022. The sequence goes on along the minus strand of NZ_JBRREG010000034.1, from coordinate 7,358 downwards.
GGTCACCGGATTCCTCGCGTTTCATGCTGCTGCGGGTCACGCCCGGCTACCCTCGGCAGGTGACGCGGGTGGAAACCTCTCCGCGCGATCAGGTGCAGCCGCGGGTCCGCACCCAGTTGTATCCGAAGGCAGGCGATCCGGTCGATATCGATCGCCCGGTGATCTTCGAAGTGGACAGTGGCAGGCGCATCGAGGTGCCGACCACGCTGTTCGCCAACGCTTACGAAATCACCACGCCGCAGTTCCGTGCCGATGGCAGGACCCTGGTGTTCCGCTATACGGCGCGTGGCCATCAGCAGGTGCGCCTGATCGAGGTAGATGCGCATAGCGGCAAGTCGCGCAGCGTGGTGGAGGAAAACAGCAAGACGTTCGTCAACAGCTGGTGGTACCGCGCCGAGTTCCACGATGTCGGCAAGCGTGGCGAGCAGATCGTTTGGATGTCCGAGCGCGATGGCTGGAATCACCTGTACATGGTGAACGGTCGCAGTGGCCGCCTGCAGCAGTTGACCCGCGGCCCGTGGGTGGTGCGGCAGATCATCAAGGTGGATGAAGCGCGCCGGCAGATCTGGTTTGCTGCCAACGGCCGTGAGTCGGGCGACCCGTACATGCAGCACTTCTATCGCGTCGATTTCGATGGCCGCAATCTGCAGCACATGACGCCGGGCAATGGCTGGCATGAGGTCAGTCTGTCACCGGACAACAATCACTACGTCGATACCTGGTCGCGGCTGGATCAGCCCAATATCAGCGAGCTGCGCGATGCGCGCGACGGCAAGTTGCTGCAGACCATCGAACGCGGCGATGCCAGCGCGCTGTTCGCCGCCGGCTACCGCGCGCCGGAGACTTTCTCTGCACCTGGCCGCGATGGCAGTACGCCAATCTTTGGATTGGTGGTGCGGCCAAGCAACTACGACCCCGCACTGCGCTATCCGGTGATCGAGAGCATCTACGCCGGTCCGCATGATGCTTCGGTGCAGAAAAAATTCTGGCCGTTCGACTCGCAGTCCAGCAATGAGCGGCTGATCGGCCTGCAGGCGTTGGCGGACCTGGGTTTCATCGTGGTCGAGATCGACGGCATGGGCACGATGAACCGTTCAAAGGCCTTCCACGATGTGGCCTGGAAGAACCTTGGCGATGCCGGCTTCCCCGATCGCATCGCCTGGCACAAGGCGATGGCGGCGCGTGATGCGTCCTATGATATCAGTGCCGGCGTCGGCATCTACGGCGCCTCGGCGGGCGGCCAGAACGCGCTCAACGCGCTGCAGTTCCATCCGCAGTTCTACAAGGTGGCGGTGGCCTACAACGGCTGCTATGACAACCGCATGGACAAGCTCAGCTGGAACGAGCAGTGGCTGGGCTGGCCGGTGGACGCCAGCTACAGCCGCGCCTCGGGCGTGGACAATGCGTCCTTGCTGCAGGGCAAGCTGCTGTTGATCGTTGGCGAGCAGGACGAGAACGTTGATCCCGCCTCGACCTACCAGGTGGCTGACGCGCTGATCCGTGCCGGCAAGGATTTCGACCTGCTTGCGGTGCCGGGCACCGGCCACGGCGTGGGCCGTTCGCAGGAGCCGGTGGATTACATCCAGCGCCGCAAGTTCGATTTCTTCGTACGCCACCTGCGCGGTCTGGCGACACCGGATTGGAATCAGAAAGCTTCGCCATAGGCGATGCGTCGGTTGAGATGGACCGTGTCTGTCTCATCGTTCCTTGCTTGCGCTTCGCGTCCCCTCTCCCCAACCCCCCGTTCCGCGCCCCGGCCCTTGCGCAAGCGCAAGGTCGTTCAAGGTGCTACGAACCTTCGGTTCGTCAGCCGGCCCCTTTCACCGCGCAAGGGGAGAGAGGCTAAAGCCGCTGTTGCACGCATTGCTGGAACTCGCAATGCACCAAGCCCCTCTCCCCTTGCGGGAGAGGGGTTGGGGAGAGGGGGGGCGCGAAGCGCCCATACGCAGCCAGCAAAGCGAACGACCACCTGCGTGGCGATATCGGAACAGGAACGATCAGTCTGCTGGCAATCAGCAGGCTCTCTCATCCCGGCTGCCCTGTGCTTACCCGGGCTACGAAGTCTGCATCGCATGGTTCGATCAACTCGCAGATTGCAGGCAAAAAGAAACCACCGCAGCGACAAGGCACTGCGGTGGTTGAGGGAATCAATCAGCCAGCGGGTTCTATAGTTTGTATTCCACCGTCATGAAGTACTCGGTGCCCACCGGGTTGTACTTGCTGATGTCCGCATACGGCCACCATTTCTCCGACGAGTGGCGGTAGGGCGTCTTGTCGAACAGGTTGACCACCGCCAGATTGAAGGACAGCTGTTCGGTGGCGCGGTAGCCCAGCGACAGGTTCACCGTCATCCACGGCTTGAAGCGTTCGTACTGGTCGGCCCAACGCACCGGCGAGGAGCCGAGGCGGTTGAAGTGCAGGTAGCTGGAGAAGCGCTTGTGCTCCCAGCCCAGGGTCATGTTGGAGCGGGTGCGGAATTCGCTGTTCCACTGCCGGTCGCGGATGTTCTCCACTTCGTCCTCGGGCAGGTAGCGGCTCAAGGTCTTGAGGATGTGGGTATAGCTCAGGCGTGCGGAGAACTTGCCCCAGTTGTCGGTGGGCAGGCTTGAGCTCCAGCTCGCATCAATGCCGTTCTGCTGGTACATGCCGGTATTGAACGGGCTGGTGATCACCGACAGCACGTCGTTGTTGCGACCACCGCGCTCAACCCGCGCCAGCATGGTCTGGCACTTGGGCGAGTTGGGGTCCACGTCCAGGCCTTGCTGGTCGTAGCCCAACGCGCACTCGGCGGCGTAGCGCAGGGTCGCGTCGGCGCCGATCAGGCCCACCTGTTCTTCCAGCTTGATGCGGTACCAGTCCAGCGTGAATGAGTGGTTCTGGCCGATCTGCGCGACCATGCCGATGGTGTCGCTGCTGCCTTTTTCCTCATGCAGACCAGGGTCGCCTTCGGAGTACTGGCGGATCGAGCCGGTACCGTAGTCATTGCCACAGGCCTGCCAACTCTGCCCGCGCTGCAGGCCTTCGCCCTGCACGCAGCCGAGGTAATCAACTCCGCTGGTATAGGACGAGCTGCGTTCGGCGAACATCACGTGCATGTCCGGTGCGCGGAAGGAGGTGGCATGCGAGGCACGGAACAACAGCCAATCACTCGGCCGCCAGCTCAGGCCGGCCTGCCAGGTGAACGCGCCACCGACATCGGAGGCATCGTCGTAGTGGTCGTAGCGTGCGGCCAGCTTGGCGTCCCATTGGCCGAAACCGGAACCCGCCGCCAGCAACGGCACCGAGAACTCCGTGCCCAGCGCGTAGTGGTTGCGCTTGCCCTTGCCACGGATGCCGCTCCAGCCATAGATCTCACCGTCGACGGTGGGCTGGTCGGTGATGAAGCGGTAGCTGTCGCGCGTAGCTTCCAGCACGCCGGCGAACGCCAGCGGACCGGCCGGCAACTCGAACAGGCTGCCGGACAGGTCGGCACTGAACGACTGCGAAGTCGAGCGGCCATCGCCAACCGAGGTATGCATGGCGTCGCGGAACATCTCCGGCGACAGATCACCGAAGAAGTCGATGTTGGCGTTCGGCGCATAGTTGGCATCGAGCTGGTTCTTGCCCACGCGTACCCAGCGGCTGCCTGCCCAGGGGAAGGACCAGTCGCGGCCTTGCTGGCCGAACATCAGCGACAGCATCGCTTTGTCGTTGAAGCGTTCCACCGTGTCCCGGTAGCGATAGCGGCCGTAGTTGTAGTTCACGCTGTAGTCGAACTTGCCCAGCGCACCGCGCAGGCCGGCGATGATGACGTCGTTGTCTTCCTTGAATTCCTGGTTGCTGCCGGGGAATTCATCGTTGCGGAAGGTACGGTAGGCGTGGCGCCACGCAATCGGGTTGGGCTGGGCGGCCTGCATCTCGTCGACCACTTCGTAGTCCACCGCGAAGCCGTAGCGGTACATGCCTGCCTCGGCACGTGAGCGGGTGCTCAGCGCGGTCGCATACAGCTCGTGCTCGCCGAGCTGGTGGGTCAGGTTGAGGAAGCCGAACAGGCGCTTGCGGCCGTTGCGGATGGTGTAGCTGTCGAAGTCGTTGTCGCCGCAATACTTCTCGCTGCCGGCGCCGGCCCAGCCGGGCCGTACCGAGTCATAGCCCTGGGCCTGGCAGCGCGGACTCAGATCCAGCAGGTCCCAGCCGGTATCGCGGTCCCAGAACGACATCACCTGGGTAGCGCCGCGATAGTCAGGGTCGGGTGAACGTTCGGGTGAGTCGAACCAGTCGCGCTGATTGCCCTTGATCGGCCAACGGCGATCCCATTCCAGGCCGGCGGTGACCTGGGTATCACCGAACTCGAAGCCGCTGGTGACCGAGACGCGCTCGGAGCGGCCGCCGCCGTGCACGGTATCGCCATGCCGATAGGACAGGGTGGTGCCCTCGAGCTTGTCCTTGAGGATCACGTTGACCACGCCGGCTACCGCATCGGAGCCGTAGATGGCCGAGGCGCCGCTGGTCAGGATCTCGATGCGGTCCACCGCCGAGGTGGGAATCATCGCCAGGTTGGTGACGTTGCCACTGACCGTGCCGGACGGCTTGGGCAGCATCGGAATGCGGCGGCCGTTGAGCAGCACCAGCGTGTAGCCCGGCCCGAAGCCGCGCAGGTTCAAGGCCTGCGCATTGGCGTTGAAGTTGTTGGTGCTTTCCTCGCCGACGAACACGCCGGTATTGGCGGTGATGTTGGACAGCGCATCGTAGACATTGGCAAAGCCCTGATGCTCCAGGTCCTCGGCGGTGATCATCTGCACCGGATCGATGCCTTCGATCTCGGTGCGCTTGATGCGCGAGCCGGTGACCTCGACCTTGTCCAGCGTCCTGGCCCCCTCGCCAGTGGTGCTTTGCTGGGCCATGGCCAGGCCCGGTAACAGCGCCAGGCCAATGGCCGTAGCGATGGTGCAGCGTTTCGGTAAACCCCTCATACTCCCTCCCGAGTGTGGCGTTTGTTTGGCGGTTCTAGTGCCGCCGTGTCGGGCGCAATGGCGCCTTTTTCCATGGTGTTGAAGGCGGGGCGGGGCCGATAGCACGAAAGGCCGGGGACGAATGCGGAACTCCGCACAGCCCTGGTACGGGCATGCGAAACCGGCAGCGCGATCCCGCGTTACCGGAGCAATGCCGATGAATCCAGTGGTTCCACAGAGCGAAGACCTGCAGCTTGTGCTGGCGCGGCTGCGTTACGCCTGGCAGCAGCACAAGCCGGACTACACGCAGCGCCGCAACGACCTGCGCCGCCTGCGTGCGGCATTCAAGGCGCGCATTCCGGAGATGACCGAGGCGATAGCCGCTGACTTCGGTCATCGCTCCAAACACGAATCAGTGATCGCCGACGGCATGACCGTCACCGGTGAGATCGATCATCTGCTCTCGCACCTGCGCGGCTGGATGAAGCCGGAGCGGATCGGCGTGGGTTGGCGCTTCTGGCCCGCGCGGGCGCAGGTGCGGCCGGTGCCGGTGGGTGTGGTCGGGGTAATCTCGCCGTGGAACTACCCGGTCAATCTGGCGCTGGTGCCGTTGGCGACCGCGATCGCCGCTGGCAACCATGTGATGCTCAAGCCGTCCGAGCACACGCCGAACAGTTCGGCCTTCCTGCAGTCCTTGTTGGCCGAGGTGTTCCCTGCTGATCGGGTGGCGGTGCTGCAGGGCGACGTCAGCGTGGCGTCGGCATTCTCGGGCCTGCCGTTCGACCACCTGGTGTTCACCGGCTCCACCGCGATTGGCCGCAAGGTGATGGCGGCTGCCGCGCAGCATTTGACGCCGCTGACGCTGGAGCTTGGCGGCAAATCACCAGCGCTGGTGGCAGCGGACTATCCGGTGGAAGGCGCAGCGGCGCGCCTGGCCACCGGCAAGTGGTTCAACGCCGGCCAGACCTGCATCGCACCGGACTATGTGTTGATCGACGAAGCACGGGTTGATGCCTTGGTTGCCGCGCTGCGTGCGCAGGTGCAGCTGCGTTACGGCGACTTCAGTGACGCTGCGGATTACAGCCGCATCATCAACGAAGGCCAGTACCAGCGCCTGCAGGGCTATGTGGATGACGCGCGTGCGCGTGGCCTGCAGGTGTTGCCGCTGGCGGACATCGACGCCGAGCGTTCGCGGCGCGAGCGCTTGTTCCCACCGACCTTGATCCTGCAACCGGGCGATGACGCGACGGTGATGCAGGACGAAATCTTCGGGCCGATCCTGCCGATTCGCAGCTACCGCTCATTGGACGAGGCCATTGCCACCATCAACGGCCGCGACCGGCCCTTGGCCCTGTATCCCTTCAGCCATGACAAGGCGACGGTGGAAAGGATCGTCGGCCAGACCATTGCCGGCGGCGTCACCGTCAATGACACCTTGCTGCACTTCGCGATCAACGGTTTGCCGTTTGGCGGTGTTGGCGCAAGCGGCATGGGCGCGTACCACGGCAAGGCCGGCTTCGATGCAATGAGCAAGCGCTTGCCGGTGTTGTGGCAGACCCGCCGGGCGGGCAGTGATCTGCTGCGGCCGCCGTACACACGGGTAGCGCGTTTCATCGAGATGATTTCGCGCTGAGGGAGAAAAGCCGCAACCAGGCACAGGGGGCCGGCTGCGGTGACACTGGCACGAGGGAGAGGGAGCCGGGTGTCGAAAAGCTTTTGAAAGCCCCTCTCCCTGCGGGAGAGGGGTTGGGGTGAGGGTACGGGGGCGAAGCCACTTGCAGCCAATTATCTCTAGGCTTCGCACTTACCCTGATCCGCCCCTTCGGGGCACCTTCTCCCGCAGGGAGAAGGGAGTGGTCAGGCATCGCTTTTGCTATCAGCCGCCCAGCTCATCTGCAATCCGCAAACGCAAAGCCTGCAGATCCTTCGCAAACGCCTCAATACCAGTAGCCAACTTCTCGGTCGCCATCGGATCAGCGGCCATATCCGCATCAAACTTCGCTTCATCAATCGCAGCGACGTTCATTGCTTCAGCAGCACCGGCCGCCAGCTTGCGCGGCAGCTCACCGAAATCCGCATCCAGCTTCTCCAGCAGGTCCGGCGAGATCGTCAAACGGTCACAGCCAGCCAGCGCTTCAATCTGCGCGGTCGAACGGAACGAGGCACCCATGACAACGGTGTTGGAGCCGCGGCGCTTGAACTCGGCGAATACGCCGCGCACGAACACCACGCCCGGGTCTTCGTCGATGTTGGCCGGGGTCTGGCCATTGGCCACGTACCAATCCAGGATGCGGCCGACAAACGGCGAGATCAGGAAGGAACCGGCTTCCGAGCAGGCCAGGGCCTGGGTCGGGTTGAAGATCAGGGTCAGGTTGCAGTCGATGCCCTCGGCCCGCAGTACGCGCGCGGCTTCGACGCCGGCCCAGG
>NZ_JBRREG010000033.1:0-43647 GCF_056760155.1 Stenotrophomonas sp. STEN022 | reverse complement strand
ATCATTTTTTTTTGTTTTTTTTTTTTATTACCGCTTTTGCGTGGTTGCTGCCCTTATTTTTTTTGTGGTGGTCGGGCGTCTCCCCCCGCGCCCCGCCGGGCCCCCAACTACGGGGCTGTTCAGCCGTTTTCCTGCAGCGCCAGCTGCATGTCGCGCTGGCGCCGCTTGTCGGCGCGGGCCGAGATCCACCAACCCAGCACCGCGACCGTCGATACCGCCAGCACCATCAGCGTGGCCAGGGCGTTGATCTTCGGGCTCACGCCCATGCGCACCGAGGCGAAGATCTTCATCGGCAACGTGGTCGAGCTTGGGCCGGCGACGAAACTGGCGATCACCACGTCATCCAGCGACAAGGTGAACGCCAACAGCCAGCCGGACAGCAGCGCCGGGGCGATGATCGGCAAGGTGATCAGGAAAAACACCTTGAGCCGGTTCGCCCCCAGGTCCATCGCCGCTTCTTCCAGCGAACGGTCCAGCTCCTGCAGGCGCGAAGACACCACCACCGTCACGAAGGAAATGGTGAAGGTCACATGCGCGATCCAGATCGCCACCACCCCCTTGGATGGCAGGCCGAACAGGCCTCCCATCGATACCAGCATCAGCAGGATCGACAGGCCGATGATCACTTCCGGCATCACCAGTGGCGCGGTCACCAATGCACCAAAGATGGTCTTGCTGGGGAAGCGCTTGAAGCGGGTCATCGCCATCGCCGCCATGGTGCCGATCACCATCGAAGCCGAGGCGGTCCAGAACGCGATCTTGATGCTGATCCAGGCCGCCTGCAGCAACTGGCGATCACGGAACAACTCGCCGTACCACTGCGTGGAGAAGCCGGCCCATACCGTCGCCAGCCGCGAGGAGTTGAACGAGTACACCATCAACAACAGAATCGGCAGGTACAGGAACGCAAAGCCGAGCAGCAGGATGCTCCAACCCAACCAGGAACTACGCCGGGTCATGCTCATGCCAGCTTCCCTTCCAGCTCACGCTGCTGCGAACGGTTGAAGATGATGATGGGGATCAACAACAGGATCAGCATCACGATCGCCACCGCCGAGGCCAGCGGCCAGTCGCGGTTGTTGAAGAACTCGCCCCACAGCACGCGGCCGATCATCAAGGTATCCGGACCACCAAGCATTTCCGGGATCACGAATTCACCCACCGCCGGGATCATCACCAGCATGCAGCCGGCGATGATGCCGCTGCGCGACAGCGGCAAGGTGATCCGCAGGAAGGCCTGCCAAGGCTTGGCACCCAAGTCATAGGCTGCCTCCAACAAGCGGTGGTCGAGCTTGACCAGGTTGGCGTACAGCGGCAGCACCATGAACGGCAGGTAGCAGTAGACGATGCCAACGTAGGCCGCGAACGGGGTGTAGAGCATGCGCAGCGGCTCGTCGATCACACCGATGCTCATCAAGGTCCGATTGATCAGGCCATTGCTGTCGAGGATGCCGATCCAGGCATAGACGCGGATCAGGAACGAGGTCCACGACGGCAGCACCACCAGCATCATCGCGATGTTGCGCGCCGACGGCGACATGCGCGAGATCACGTAGGCCATCGGGTAGCCGATCAACAAGGTCAGCAACGTGGAGATCACCGCGATCTTGATCGAACTCAGGTAGGCCACTATGTACTGGCTGTCGGTGAACAGCGCGGTGTAGTTGCCCAGGTTGAGATTGACCGTGAACGCGCTGTCCACGTATTCCACGATGGAGGTATATGGCGGCATCGCCACCGCCATCTTGGCGAAGGATATCTTCAACACGATCAGGAATGGGATCGCGAAGAACAGCAACAGCCACAGGTACGGCACGCCGATCACACCCGCGCGTGCACCCGGCAGCCACCGCCGCCAACCGCTGGTGAGTGGACTGGTCGCGCTCATGAGGTCAGCACCACGCCGTCGTTGTCGTCCCAGGACACCCAGACTTCGTCGTTCCAGGTGATGCCGTCGCTGTCCCAACGCTTCATGTTGGCAAAGTTGGACAGGATCTTGGCACCACTGGGCAGGCGCACGTGGTAGACCGAGTGACTGCCGAAATAGGCGATGTCCTCGACCACGCCGAAGGCCTTGTTGGTGTCGCCCTCGGGCTCTTCCTTGGCGATATGCACCTTCTCCGGACGCAGCGCAAACGCCACCGGCTGGCCTTCGTAGCCGGTGATGCCGTGGCCGACGTAGATCGGCGCCGGGAAGTCGGCGGTACGCACGGTGACGTACTCGGGCAGATCCTCGTCGATCACCCCTTCGAAGGAATTCACCGAGCCGATGAAGCTGGCGACGAAGCGGTTGGCCGGTTGCTCGTAGATGTCGTCCGGCTTGCCGATCTGCTGGATCCAGCCCTGGTCCATCACCGCGATGCGGGTGGCCATGGTCATGGCTTCTTCCTGGTCGTGGGTGACCATCACGCAGGTCACGCCGAGCTGCTCGATGATATTGACCAGCTCCAGCTGCATCTTCGAGCGCAGCTTCTTGTCCAGCGCGCCCATCGGCTCGTCCAGCAACAGCAGCTTGGGGCTCTTGGCCAGCGAGCGCGCCAGCGCTACACGCTGCTGCTGGCCGCCGGACAGCTGGTGCGGCTTGCGCTTGCCCAGCTTCTGCAGCTGCACCAACTCCAGCATCTCGCCGACGCGGCGGGCGATGGCGTCCTTGGCCATGCCGTCCTGCTTGAGGCCGAAGGCGATGTTCTGCTCCACCGTCATGTGCGGGAACAGCGCATAGGACTGGAACATCATGTTGATCGGCCGCTCGTACGGCGGCAGCGCGGTAATCGGCTGGCCGTCGAGCAGGATCGAGCCCTTGGTCGGGGTTTCAAAGCCGGCCAGACAGCGCAGCAGGGTGGACTTGCCGCTGCCCGAACCGCCCAACAGGGCAAAGATCTCGCCCTTGCGCACGTCCAGGTTGACGTCGTCGACGGCGACAAAGCCATCGAATTCCTTGCGCAGATCACGGATGGACAGGTAGCCGGGCTCGCTGTTCAAAGCGATGGCCTCTGGCTTGGCGTCAACGGGCATGTAGGGCTCCGGAAGCAGGCAGATGAACAAACGCGCGTAGTGTAGCCCCCTGATTTTGCGGGCGACACCGCTGGCTGTGGCGGTTGGAGCGCCCTTCCCTTTTGGCGCAGGGTCGGGAGGGGGTGGCTTTTGCTCCGGCTCGAGGATCCGCAGTGGCAGTTGCCAGAGCTGCAAAGCACCCCTCCCCAACCCTCCCCTTGGCTATGCAAAAGGGAGGGAGACAAGCCAAGCCGCAGCCTGCACACCCCTCGGTAGTGCCGAGCCATGCTCGGCAGGGCCGCTGTGGGAGCGGCGTCAGCCGCAAAGCTGATAGTGCGTGAACACGCCAAGAGCTTATCCCTCCCCCAACCCTCCCCTTGGCTGCGCCAAAGGGAGGGAGCCAAGCGCCGGCTCCGCCATCTCCGCTGGCAACCGACACCCCGCGAACGCCACAAACAACAACGCCCCCCTGCAGGAGGGAGGCGTTGTAACGATTCAGACGCTAAACCTGCCTGGAATCAACGACCAGTCTTAACCTCGGTCCACAGGCGGGTGTACAGCTTGTCCGTCTCGGGGCTGTTGATCGCATAGGTGAACATCTTGGCGGCCACGTCTTCGGCCGGGTAGATGGTCTTGTCGTCGCGGATGGCTGGATCAACCAGCGAGGTCGCCGACTTCACCGGGTTGGCGTAGTGGGTCACGTTGGTGTTCTTGGCCGCTACCTCCGGCTCCAGCAGGTAGTTGATGAAGGCATAGGCATTGCCCGGATGCTTGGCATCCTTGGGGATGGCCAGCATGTCGAACCACTGCGGCGCGCCTTCCTTCGGGATGGAGTAGGCAACTTCCACGCCGTTCTTGGCCTCTTCGGCGCGGTCACGGGCCTGGATGATGTCGCCCGACCAGCCGACCACCAGGCAGGTGCTGCCATTGGCCAGCGAACCGACGTACTGCGAGGAGTGGAAGTTCTGCACGTACGGACGGATCGACTTGAGCAGGTCCGCCGCCTTCTGCAGCACGGCCGGATCGGCGCTATGCGGGTCTTCGCCCAGGTAATGCAGGGCCACCGGGATCATGTCGGCCGGGGTGTCCAGCAGGGTCACGCCGCAATCCTTCATCTTGGCGATGTTTTCCGGCTTGAACACCAGGTCCCAGCTGTTGGCGATGTCGGCGCTGCCGCCGAAACGCTCTTTCAGCTTGGCCACGTTGTAGCCGATGCCAGTGCTGCCCATCATGTAGGGCACACCGTACTGGTTGCCCGGGTCCTGGCCAGCAATACGCTGCATCACCGCCGGGTCGAGGTTGGCCAGGTTCGGGATCTTGCTCTTGTCCAGCGGCAGGAACACACCGGCCTGGATCTGGCGGCCGAAGAAGTTCAGCGTCGGCACCACGATGTCGTAACCACTGTCGCCGGTCAGCAACTTGGTCTCGACCATCTCGTCGCTGTCGAACACGTCGTAGGTGACCTTGATGCCGGTCGACTTCTCGAAGTTCGGGATGGTGTCTTCGGCGATGTAATCCGAATAGTTATAGACATTGAGGACCTTGGCCTCGCCGCCTTCAGCGGGTTTGCCGCCAGTTTCCTTGCCGCCGCAGGCAGCAAGCAGGGAAATGGCGACACCAACGGTCAGAATGCGCAGATTCATGGGTTCTCCAGTGTGATCCGGGAGCGGTATGGGGGACCGGCCAAGCCGGGAGGTGGGCATATTGTCCCATCTGCGGCGGCTTCGTGTGTAGAAGATGGGTATAGGGCTTGTGGGAGCGGCGTGAGCTGCGAAGCCGGCAATGCTTGAATCGCTACAGCACAGCTACCCCTCCCCAGCCCTCCCCTTTGCTGCGCAAACGGGAGGGAGACAAGCCTCGCGATCAAACATTCAGCAACAGGAACTCGCGCTCCCAGGAGCTGATCACGCGGAAGAAGGTCTCGTATTCCTTGCGTTTGACCGAGACATAGGCGCGGCAGAAACGTCGCCCCAGCAACTCCTGCAGGGCTTCGCAACCCTCCAGCGCATCCAGCGACTCACCCAGCGAGCGCGGCAGTTCGTAGCCCAGCTCCTTGGCGTTGCCGCTGATCGGGGTGGTCGGCGTCAGCTTCTCGCGGATGCCCAGCAGGCCGCAGGCCAGCGTCGCCGCCATCGCCAGGTAGGGATTGGCGTCAGAGCCGGCAAAGCGGCTCTCCACTCGGTTGTTCTCCAGGCTGTCCATCGGCACACGCAGGCCGCAGGTACGGTTGTCGAAGCCCCACTCCACATTGCTCGGCGATACCTCGCCGAATACCAGCCGGCGATAGGAGTTCACGTTCGGGGCGAAGAAACCCATCGCCGCCGGCACGTATTTCTGCAAGCCAGCCAGGTAATTGTCGAAGGTTTCGCTGTACTCGCCTTCGGCGTGGCCGGCAAACACATTGCGGCCATCGGCAATGCGCACCAGGCTCTGGTGGATGTGCATGGCGCTGCCGGGTTCGGTCTCCATCGGCTTGGCCAGGAAGGTGGCATAGATGCCGTGACGCAGCGCCGCCTCGCGCATGGTGCGCTTGAACAGGAAGACCTGGTCGGCCAGCGACATCGCGTCGGAATGGGTGAAGTTGACCTCCAGCTGCGCGGCGCCGGATTCGTGGATCAAGGTATCCACGTCCAGCTTCATCGCATCGCAATAGTCGTACATCAGGTCGAGGATGGGATCGAATTCATTGACCGCATCGATCGAATACGACTGACGTGCCGTCTCCGGGCGACCGGAGCGGCCAGCAGGCGGCAGCAGCGGAAAATCCGGGTCGGTGTTCTTCTGCACCAGGAAGAACTCCACCTCCGGCGCAACCACCGGCTTCAGCCCAAGCTCCTCATACGCAGCCAAGACGCGCCGCAGCACATTGCGTGGTGCCAGCTCGTGCGGCTGGCCACTCTTGGTGTAGCAGTCGTGGATGATCTGCGCGGTGGGATCGGTCGCCCACGGCACCATCCGCACGGTGTCCGGGTCCGGACGCAGGATCATGTCCGCGTCGGCCGGCGAGGTCAGCTCGTAGTAGTCATCCGGGTAATCGCCGGTCACCGTGGTGGCGAAAATGCCCTCGGGCAGACGCGTTCCGTAGTCGTGCGAGAACTTGTCGGCCGGGATGATCTTGCCACGCGCATTGCCGGTGATATCCGGCACCAGGCATTCAACCTCGGTGATGTGCCGTTCCTTCAACCAGCGCAGCAACAGGCTTTCTTCCTGGACGGCGGTGGCGGTTTTACGACTGCGGGTGCGGGGGCGCGACGTCATGGGGAACCAACTTGTTTGTTTGACCGATAGCGGCGACAGGCCTCGCCGAAGGCTTGGAAAATACCCAGATAGAACGGATTTTCGGTAACCCGCCACTCCGGATGGAACTGCAGGCCGAGCAGGAACGATGGGCCGCTGCCACGAAACGCCTCAATCAGCCCATCCAGCGCACGGGCCTCAACCTGCAGGCCTTCGCCCAGCCGGGCAACGCCTTGCCCATGCACCGAGTTGACCATCACCTCGTTGCCGCCGGCAATCTCCGCCAGCAAACCACCAGGGCTCAGCTGCAGTGCATGCACCGGCCCATATTGCGCCTCCAACGATGACGCCGGGTTTTCACGATGATCAGCCAGCCCGGGCACCTCATGCACCTTGGGATGCAGGCTGCCGCCAAAGGCGACATTGACCTCCTGGAAACCACGGCAGATCGCCAGTATCGGCATGCCCAGCGCCAGTGCCTGCGGGATCAGCCCGAACACATTGGCATCGCGCGCCGGATCATGCGGATTGCCTGGCCAACTGTCACCGCCATCGTAGTGGTGCGGCTCGATATTGCTGGTTGCGCCAGTCAACAGCAGGCCATCCAGCGTCGCCAACCAAGCCTCGGCCGGCAGCGGCGGTTGCAGCAATGGCAACAGCAGTGGCGTGGCCTGCGCGCCATCGACAACCGCGCGCACGTACTTTTCACCAACGACAAGAAACGGATGGGACCCGATCGGTTTGCTGTCGGTAGGCAAGCCGACCAGCGGCAGGCTGGCCATGGGTAACGCTCATGAGACGTGCCAGCACGCTACCCCTGCCCCGCTGATTAGGCAACCAAGCGCCATCCAGCATTCAAGTAACACAGGGCAGACTACACAGGTTCTTCACCGGCCTGCGCACCCCGCATACGCCGGTGTCGTTACACTTCCCGCCCCTGATTCGGCCTGATGTCCGTGGACGCCGCTGCATCCGTTTATCCCCCGAGCTGGTACGCCGCCAGCCAACCCGAACTTCCACTGCGCGCCCCCCTGCATGGGCAGGTGCGCGCCGACGTGGCCGTGCTCGGTGCCGGCTATACCGGCCTGACCGCCGCGCTGGCCTTGGCCGAAAAGGGCTACAAGGTCACCGTACTGGAAGCCGAACGTGTCGGCTGGGGTGCCTCCGGCCGCAACGGCGGCCAGGCCATCGTCGGTTACGGCTGCGAGCAGGACACGCTGGAGGCCTTGGTTGGCGACGCCGATGCGCGGCTGCTGTTCGAGTTCTCGCGCGACGGCATGCACATGCTCAAACAGCGCATCACCAGGCACGGCATCGACTGCGACTGGCGCGACGGCCATGCCAGCGTGCCGATCCAGCCGCGTCAGGAACGCGCCCTGCGCAGCGACATCGAGCGTATGGCGCAGCGCTACGATTACCCACTGGAATGGTGGGATCGCCCGCGCCTGCAACAGGAGCTGGCCAGCGAGCGCTACCTGGGCGCGGTGTATGACGCCGCCAGCGGCCACCTGCATCCGCTGGCTTACGCGCAAGGTCTGGCCCAGGCCGCTGAAGCCGCCGGCGTCACGATCCATGAAGAATCAAAGGTCACCCGGCTTGAGCGCGGGCAGCAAGCTGCGTTGATCACCGCCCACGGTCGCGTAGACGCCGATTTCGTTGTGCTGGCGGGCAACGCGTGGCTACAGGACATCGCACCCGAGCTGGAAACCCGGATGATGCCGGTCGGCACCTATATCGGCGCCACCCAGCCCCTGGGCGCCGAGCGCGCCAGGGCACTGATCCGCAATGACATGGCCGTGGCCGACGTGAACTGGGCGCTGGACTACTTCCGGCTCAGCCGCGACCACCGCCTGTTGTTCGGCGGCCAGGCCAATTACTCGGCATTGCCCCCGCCGGGGCTGCGCGCCAGCATGACCCGGCGCATGCGGCGGGTGTTCCCGCAGCTGGCCGACGTGGAAATGGAGTATGTCTGGGGCGGCTATATCGACATCACCCGCAACCGTGCGCCGCATTGGGGCCGGATCACCCCGAACGTGTACTTCGCGCAGGGTTTTTCCGGCCACGGCGTCGCCAGCACCGGCCTGGCCGGTGAAGTGATCGCCGCCGCCATTGCCGGACAGGCCCAGCGGCTGGACGTGTTCGAGCGCATTCCACACAGCGTATTCCCCGGCGGCAAGGCCTTGCGTATGCCGATGCTGGTGGCGGCGATGTCCTGGTACAAGCTGCGCGACCTGTTGTGGTGAGGCGGGGATTGGAGATTGGGGATGAAGAGCGCGGATCACCACGAGTGCAGGGCGGCGCTTGCCAATCCCGAATCCCGGCTACATACAGCCTCAAGCTCTTACGCCAGCGGCCGCTATACCTTCCGATGCTCCCTACTCTCGCCACTACTGCCAGCACACCACAGGCCGCCTTTGACAGTCCGTCGATCGCGCCCCTGCCCCAGCGCATCCTGCTGGTGGAGAACTCGCGCACCTTTACCACGATGCTGCGCGAGGCCATCGAGCAGCGGCTTGAGCTGCCCGTCAGCGTGGCCTCCAGCCTGGCCGAGGCCGGTGAGCTGCTGGATCGTGAGGATGGCTGGTTCCTGGTCCTGACCGGGCTGATCCTGGCCGACGGCGACCGCGACCAGGTGGTGCAGTACTTCGTCAATCGCGGCCTGCCGACCATCGTCGTCAGTAGTGTCTACGACGAGGACCTGCGCAAGCGCGTGCTGCAACAGCAGATCATCGACTACGTGTTGAAGAACACGCCCGGCAGCATCGACTACCTGGTCTGGCTGGTGCAGCGCATGGAGCGCAACCGCCGCATCGCCGCCTTGGTCGTGGATGACTCACCGTCGGCCCGCGCCTACGCCTCTGCTCTGCTGAGCATGTACGGCTACCACGTCATCGAGGCCGATGACGGTGCCTCCGCGCTGCGTGCCATCGAGGCCGACCCCGCGATCCGACTGGTCATCGTCGATGAGGAAATGCCCGGCATGCAGGGCGTGGAACTGACCCGGCGGCTGCGTGCCTTGCGTGCACGCGACAAGGTGGCGGTGATCGGCATCTCCGGCAATTCGGACCCGTCATTGATTCCGCGCTTCCTCAAGAACGGTGCCAACGACTTCCTGCGCAAACCGTTCTCGCGCGAGGAGTTCTTCTGCCGCGTCTCGCAGAACGTGGACCAGCTGGAACTGATCGGCACGTTGCAGGATCTTGCCACGCGTGACTTCCTGACCGGCCTGCCCAACCGTCGCAGCTTCCTTGAGCAGAGTCAGCGCCAGCTCAGTGCCGTCGACAACGGTGGCATGGTCGCCGTGGCCATGGTCGATATCGATCACTTCAAACACATCAACGACAGCCTCGGCCACGAGGCCGGCGACCAGGCCATCCGCGCGGTCGCCTCGGTGCTGCAGGCCAATACCCGCAGCCAGGACATCAGCTCGCGCTTTGGCGGCGAGGAGTTCTGCCTGATGGTCTCCGGCCTGGATGCAGCCGCCAGCGCTGCGCACTTCGAAAAAGTGCGGCAAGCAGTAGCTGCGTTGCAACTCCCGTTCGGCGACAACACCCTGAGCATGACAGTCAGCATCGGCGTCTGCCGCATGCCACTGCGCAGCGGCAATCTGCACCAGCTGATCACCGAAGCCGACCGCCAGCTGTACCTGGCCAAGGCTGCTGGACGCAACCGCGTTTGCAGCGCCGATACGCACTGAAAACCCTCATTCCGATATCTGAATGAAATCCTTGCCTCGCTGCAGGCATTGATCCAGATCAACGCGCCTGTCCGGCGCGCTCCCTACAGTGCAGCTCAAAGCACACGAGGGAGAAGTGGCGGTGGCACTACTGGTTTGGCAGGACGATCTCAATACGGGTGTCGAGGTCATCGACCATCAGCACATGCGCATCGTGGAGATGCTCAACCACCTTCACGTCGCCCAGAAAAGTCTGGAACAGGTCGCCGTGGCTGAAGTCATCGACGAATTGGTGGACTACACCATGTCGCACTTCGCCTTCGAAGAAGAATTGATGGAAGAGGCAGGCTACCCGTTCTGCGCCGCGCACAAGCGCGTGCATGAAGTGTTCGGCAAGCGCGTCTCCGAGTACCGCATGCGCTTCCAGTCCGGCGAAGACGTCACCGACGAGCTGCGCAACATGTTGTCACGCTGGTTGTTCAACCACATCCGCGGCGACGACAAGGCCTATGCCGAGCACGTCAAGCGCCACCTCAACCAGTTCGCCAGGGATCACCAGGAAGGCAGCTGGCTGGGACGGACGCTGAAGCGCCTGTTCCGCTGAATCGCTTTGCAGGAACGGCGTGGCTGCAGACATCCCCCCAGATATCCCCTCCCCGTCGTTCCTGCGCTTTACCGCTGCAGGAACGCCGCAAGGCGCACGGCGCCGGTCTTGTGTGGGACCGGCAGTAGTCGCGACTTACGGCGTCCCTGCGGCACCCTTGCGTTGCCAACGGCTGATGGCCAACAGGGCCAATGCCGTTGCCAAGGCGGTGATGCACAGGTAGCCGCCAACCGCGGCAATGCCGAATTTTCCGGCCAACCAGGTTGCCGCATAAGGTGCGGGCGCAGCACCCAGGATGCCAGCCAGATTGAACGACAGCGAGGCGCCGGTATAGCGCACCTGCACCGGATACAGACTGGCCAACATGGTGCCGCAGGGGCCGTAAGTCAGGCCCATCAGGAACAGGCCCAGCGACAGGAACAGCAACACCTGCAACGGATGCCCGGCCTGGAACAAGGGCTGGAACAGCAGGCCGAACACGAAGATGCCCAGGGTCGCCCACAACATCGCCTTGACCGTGCCGTGACGATCGCCGTACAGCGCCGCCAATGGAATGCCGGCAGCGAAGAACAGGATGCCGACCATCTGCAACAGCAGGAAGTCCTCGCGCGCATAGCGCAGCACCGACGTGCCATGGCCCAGTGTGAACACCGTCATCAGGTAGAACAGCACAAAGGTGGCGAATGCCGCCAAGGTACCGACGACCACCGCAAAACCATGCCTGACCAGCACCTCACGCATTGGCAGGCGCACGCGCTGGCCTTGGTCCAGCGCCTTCTGGAAATCCGGCGTCTCGCGGATGTTCAAACGCACCCACAGCCCGACGATCACCAGCAGCGCACTGGCGACAAACGGCACGCGCCAGCCCCAGGACAGGAAACTGGCATCGTCCAGAATCCGCCCCAGCAGCAGGAAGGTGCCGGCCGACAGCAGGAAGCCCAGCGGCGCACCCAACTGCGGGAACATCCCGTACCAGGCGCGCTTGCCCGGCGGCGCATTCTCGGTCGCCAGCAACACCGCCCCGCCCCACTCACCGCCCAACCCGAGGCCCTGCCCGAAGCGGCACAAGGCCAGCAGCAACGGCGCGATCACACCAATGTCGTGGTACGTCGGCAGCAGGCCGATCGCCACCGTCGACAAGCCCATCGTCAGCAAGGCCGCGACCAGGGTTGCCTTGCGCCCGATGCGGTCGCCGTAGTGCCCGAACACCGCCGAGCCCACCGGCCGCGCGATGAAGGCCACTGCGAAGGTCGCCAACGACTGCAGCAGCGCGGCGTCATTGCTGCTTTCCGGGAAGAACAGCTTGGGAAACACCAGCACCGCTGCGGTGGCGTAGATGTAGAAATCAAAGAACTCGATGGTGGTGCCGATCAGGCTGGCCGCCAATACGCGGCGCGGGGAATTCAGGGGGGCGGAGCTGGCGGCGGTCGACATGGTCGTAACAGAGGAAATATTGGCCGCAGTCTGCCATGCAGCGCCGCACCGGCCGCTATTTGGTTGCAGCCGACACCGTTGCTTGACGACGCTGTCGTTATTTCCCTGAGAGCAGGAAACTATTGGCACAGATGGCGGTCACAGCATCGGCCCCCGCATGGATGCATTGCCGATGGCGACCTTTTCCGGACGTTTCCGACACCCGCTCGCCCACCTGAGCGCGGCCATTACCGTCGTCGCCGTCCATGCCGCCCTTGCGCTATGGCTGCTGCAGCCACGCCAGCCGAGCTCGCCCGACGCCGGGCCGCGTACCAGCCTGCGCTGGTTGCCGCGTCCTCCAGCTACACCACCGGCCACGCAGGCCGGACACAAGTCCCCGCTGGCGACCAGCAGTGGAATGTCTGCAAATATCCGCTCCCGGCGCTCGCCCACCCAACAACCGCCCCTGGCCTCGCCGCAAACACCGGCCCCAACGCCTGCACCCTTGAATCTGAGCCTTGCCGAAAGCGCCGCCGGCGGCAATCCACTGACCGCCGACAACTTCGCCCAGCAACCGTTTCGACGCCTCAACCAAGACCCTGCGTTCCAGCACGCTCCTCGCTACTTCCGGCTGAAGCCGCAGATGAGCCCGAAACAGATGATCCAGGGTGTGGCCAGCTACCTTGGGTTCTGGCCGCCGGGCTACGAGGTCGATCCCTGCACGCTGAGCCGGCGCGACGTCAGCTATCTCCAGAACGCAGTGAGCGCGCGCGACCGCGACGCATTGCGCACGGCGCTGCTGCAGGAAAGCGCGCGTTGCCGGCGATGACGTCTATGTTGTTTCGCGCAACCGGTCTTGATCCGGACCGATGCAGATCACGAGGGCGAACCCACTCGCTGCGAGCACTTGCAGGCGGAGCTGGCTGGGCTCAAGGGAAAAGGCGGCGCAATGGCTTGATCGCTCCGCCCGCCAGCTGCGCAAGCGGGGCGATGACTGAAACCTGGTGGAGTGCCGCAGGGCACCTGACCACAAACCAAGGTGAGGGCTGTGGGAGCGGTGTAAGCCGCGAAGCATGCATCGCATCAGAGATAAGCATCGATGCGATCAGATGATGTATCGGCTTCGCGACTGACGTCGCTCCCACACGCCTGCGCGCGGCCAGTCCACGGGGAAGGCCCTTGCCGAGCATGGCTCGGCACTACGATTGCCTGTTGCTGCGCGCTGGCCCAAGCATCGTCCGCTCACGTGTTGAACACTCTGCAAACACCTTTTTGCCATCGCTTGCACATCGGTTAACCGCATCCGATTGGCGCGCATTGAATCCGCGACAATTCACGGGTCGATACAGGTTGACGACGTTAGGGTTGATTCCGCGCCAGAAGCGCGATGAACCCGAAGGAGCAGACCGATGAACAACCGACCGCTACGTACCGCCTTGATTGCAGGCGCACTGGTATTGGCTGGCAGCGGCACCGCCCAGGCCCAGGATGCATTGACCGCGCCGCAGGTACGCGCGCAGCTGGAAGCCCAGGGCTACACCAACGTCAAAGACGTCAAGTTCGAGGACGGAATGTGGGAAGCCGACGCGACCAGTGCTGATGGCAAGAAGGTCGACGTGAAGCTTGATCCACGCAACGGCACTGTTTACCCGGACAAGGCCGTGTCGCAGTTGGGCGAGGCGGATATCCGCGCGCAGCTTTCCAGCGCGGGTTACTCCGGCGTTAGCGATGTGAAGCTGGATGACGGCATGTGGAAGGCCAAGGGCAGAACTGCCAGTGGTGAGAAGGTCGAGGTACGTCTGGATCCGGCAACTGGCGCGGTGGTCGCACAGGAGAAAGACTGACGAATGCCCCTCCCCTTCGCTACGCCATAGGGAGGGGGCAGAGCTGCATGCACCGCCCCTCCCCTTTGGCGCAGCCAAGGGGGAGGTTGGGAGGGGGTCGCTTTGCTGTTGCTTGCTAGGCTTCAAACGCAACAACCGAAGCTCAACAGCCACCCCCTTCCCCAGCCCTCCCCTTGGCTTACGCCAAAGGGAGGGAGCGTCAGCCTTCCAGGTTGATCCAGGTCGCCTTCATCTCGGTGTACTTGTCGAAGGCGTGCAAGGACTTGTCGCGGCCATTGCCCGATTGCTTGTACCCGCCAAACGGCGCGGTCATATCACCGCCGTCCCAATAGTTCACCCACACGCTGCCCGC
Organism: Stenotrophomonas sp. STEN022; assembly: GCF_056760155.1. Lineage (NCBI taxonomy): Bacteria > Pseudomonadati > Pseudomonadota > Gammaproteobacteria > Lysobacterales > Lysobacteraceae > Stenotrophomonas > Stenotrophomonas sp. STEN022. The sequence continues at coordinate 29,527 of NZ_JBRREG010000033.1, read as the reverse complement.
TCGCAGGCCACGTGCGACACGATGCACTCGCGAAACATCGCGCGTCCACACACCGGCAGCCAGGCCGTACTCGGTGTCATTGGCCAACTGCAAGGCGTGCTGCTCGCCATCGAACGCGATCACCGACAGCACCGGGCCGAATATTTCCTCGCGAGCGATGCTTTGTTGCGGACTGACTTCATCAAATACCGTCGGTTCGATATAACACCCGCCCGCAACGACATCCGAACGCTTGCCGCCCAGCAACAGCCGTGCGCCTTCCGCCGTGCCCTTCTCCACATAGCCAAGCACACGCTGGGTCTGCGCTTCATCCACCATCGCCCCCATTGCCGCCTTCGGCTCGAACGGATGCGCAGGCTGCATATGCCGACCATGCTCGATCACCTTGGCGACAAACGCGTCCTTGATCGAACGCTCCACCAGCAGACGCGAGCCTGCCGTACACACTTCGCCCTGGTTGTAGAAAATAGCGCTGGCCGCCGCCTCCGCTGCCTTGTCCAGATCATGGGCGTCGGCAAACACGATGTTCGGACTCTTGCCACCGCATTCCATGTACGCACGCTTCATGTTCGAAAGACCCGCACATTGCAGCAGCCGCTTGCCCACCGCAGTGGAACCAGTGAACACCAGGCCGTCCACATCCATATGCAAGGCCAGCGGCTCACCTGCGCCCTTGCCACTGCCGGGCACCACGTTGAACACACCATCCGGAACGCCGGCTTCGCTCACCAGCTCGGCAAAGCGCAGAGCGCTCAATGGCGACTTCTCCGAAGGCTTGAGCACCACCGAATTGCCAGCCGCGAGCGCTGGGGCGATCTTCCATGCGGCCATCAGCAGCGGGAAATTCCACGGCACGATGGCGCCAATCACGCCCAGCGGCTCGCGGGTGATCAAGCCCAATTCGTTGCCCCCGGTCGGCGCAACTTCGCCGTACAACTTGTCCACCGCCTCCGCCGTCCACTGGATGCAGCGGATCACGCCACCGATATCCACCTGCCGTGCCTGTGCCACCGGCTTGCCCATGTCCAGCGTTTCCAGCAAGGCGAGTTCATCGGCGTGGGCCTCGACCAAGGCCGCCAGCTTCAGCAATACCTGCTTGCGCTTGGCCGGCTTCAACCCTGCCCAATGACCCGCATTGAAGCTGCGTCGGGCCGCCGCCACCGCGCGGTCGATATCGATCTGGCCGCCATCGGCGATCTGTCCCAGCACGCGCCCGTCGATCGGGCTGATGCAATCGAAGGTCGCACCCGATGCCGCGTCCACGTACTGCCCATTCATGAACGCGCGGGTGCGCAGCGACAGACGATCGGCGAGGCTCTGCCACTGTTCACGGATCTGGGGATGGTTCATGAGGTTTTCCCGGTTGCGTAGGCTTTGTCGCTGGCGTTCATGGTACGCCGGTCACCGTAGGGCACCGACACGGACCTGTTATTTTCCGCAAATACAAGGGTTGGCCCCGGCCCGTGCTGGCTTCACAATGCCGCTCCACGTTTCTGGCAGCGCTCATGGACATCATCGTCAACGAAGAACTCAAGGCCTATATCGATCCGCTCACGCAGGACGAGCACGACGCGCTGGAGCGCAGTCTGCTGGCCGAGGGTTGCCGCGACGCACTGGTGCTGTGGGGCGACGTGCTGATCGACGGCCACAACCGCTATGGCATCTGTTCCAGGCACGGCATTCCGTTCAACACCGTGCAGAACACCCGCTTCAAGTCGATGGACGACGTTCATCTGTGGATGATCGAGCAGCACCTTGGCCGCCGCAGCGTGTCCGACTACCAACGCGGCGTGCTCGCCCTGCGCAAGCGCGACATCCTGGAAGCCCGCCGCCGCAGCGAGCAGGAACAGCTGCGCCGCGAGAGCGAAGGTGAGGCTGCGCCCAGCACCGCCGACAACGACAGCCCGCCGTGGGACCCGGCACCCAAGCTGTCCAAGGCCGATCTGGCCCGCGAAGCCAAGCTCAGCCCCAGCCAGGTGACGATGATCGAGAAGATCCACGACCACGCCACCGCCGAGGTGATCGAGGCGATGCGTGTGGGCGCGATCTCGCTCAGCGCTGCGGCGACCGTGGCCAGCCTGCCTGAAGACGAGCAACGCGCAGCGGCGCGTGGCGGCAAGGACGAACTGAAGCAGGCCGCAAAGCGCGTACGCGATGCCAAGCGCAAGCCCAAGGCTGCGCGTGACGACGCCGATGACGAAGCACAGCCGCTGAGCATGGCGGAAGCCGATGGCCTGGACGGCAACGTCGACAGCGCCGAAGTGCAGGCCCTGCGCCAGCGCGTAGCTTCGCTCACCGCCGAGAACCAGGCCCTGCGCATGGAGCTGGATGCCCTGCGCGCGCGCATGCTGGCCGCCCAGGCAGAAGAACCCATCGACGCTTGATTGCACTGAGCCGGCCGCCTAGGCTGCGGTCATCCCTGCAAGGAGCATGTGATGGCCTCGGCCTCCCCCGAACTTGAAGTTTTTGTCCGCGACGCCTTGATGCGCGGGCATAGCCGCCAGCAGGTCAGCAGCGCACTGCTGGCCGCCGGCTGGAGCGAACAGCAGATCAGCGGCGTCCTCGATGGCTGGGCCGAAGTGGATTTCCCGCTGCCGGTGCCACGTCCGCGCGCCTCGCTGTCGGCACGCGAAGCCTTCGCCTATCTGGTGCTGTTCAGCACGCTGTACTTCTTCGCATGGAACCTGGGCAGTCTGCTGTTCCAGCTGATCCAGTACGCCCTGCCCGACCCGGCCGATCCCGATTGGCAACTGATGCGGCTGAGTGGCGGCATCCGCTGGGCGATCTCGGCGTTGGTCATCGCCTTCCCGGTATTCGTGTTCGCCGCCCACCGCGTCAGCCGCGATGTGGACAAGCATCCGATCAAACGGCTGTCGCCGGTGCGCCGCTGGTTGACCTATCTGACCCTGTTCGTCGCCGCCACAGTGTTGATCGGCGACCTCACCGCACTGGTATACAACCTGCTGAGTGGTGACCTGAGCCTGCGCTTCCTGCTCAAGGTGCTGGTGGTCGCCGTCATCGCCGGCACAGTGTTCGGTTACTACCTGTGGGACCTGCGCCAAGAGGAGGTCGAGGCATGAGCCGCACTGCTTGGGGCACCCGCGTACTCTGGGCGACCGGCATCGTTACTGCAGCCGCAATTGCAGTCGGCGTCTGGGTCATCGACTCACCATCACAACAGCGGCTCAAGCGACTCGACGATGCGCGCGTATCGCATCTGCGCACGCTGGAGATCGCAGCCGGCAATTACTGGCGCGAGAATGACGCGTTACCGCCAAACATCCTCGCCCTCGCGGCGCAACCCGGCATGATCCTCACCTATAAGGACCCTGCCGGCGGGCCGGATTATAGCTACCGGACCTTGGACGCCACCCATTACGAGTTGTGTGCGCAGTTCGACACCAGCACTGCGGACGGACCCCAACGCGGCAATGCCGGCGAATGGGCGCACCCTGCGGGCAACCACTGCTTCCGTCGGGCGGTAAGCGCCAAGGACAGCGAGTAAATCGTGGGCCCGCAGGACGATCCGCGCCGTGCGCAGCTGCGACGACTGAAGCTGTACGCCGTGGCGATGCTGCTGGCGATGTTGACCGGTTTCATCGTCAGCCACATCAACGGCGAACGCGGCATCTGGGCCTGGGTGGGCGCGTTCTGTGAGGCGGCCACGGTGGGCGCTCTGGCGGACTGGTTTGCGGTGGTGGCCTTGTTCCGGCGACCGTTGAACCTGCCGATCCCGCATACGGCCATCATTCCGCGCAACAAGGAACGCATCGCCGACAGTCTGGCGGTGTTCGTCCGCGATCACTTCCTGGAACCGGAAGCGCTGCTTGCCAAGCTGAAAGTATTCGACCCCGCTACCCGCCTGGGCGAATGGCTGGCGCAACCAGCGCAGGCCAGGATGCTGGCGGGCATGGCACGCGGCTGGGCGGTGCAGGCGCTGGACCTGCTCGACGAAACCGCAGTGCGCCGCTCCATCCAGAGCTTCGTGGTGGCACAGCTGCGGCAGTGGAATGCGGCGGGAACCGCCGGTGAATTGCTTGGCCTGCTGACTGCCGACAACCGCCACCAGCGCGTGCTCGATGAAGGACTGACCCGCATTGCCCATTGGCTGGACAACGACAAGGTGCGGCAACAAGCCTCGGCCTTGATCGTGCGCTACATCCGCAAGGAATGGCCGAAGCTGGCCAGCACCGTGGACTGGGTCAAACCCATCGACGAGATCGGCGATTCTTTGGCCGACAGGCTTGCTCGCGCCGGGCTGGAAGAGCTGCAGGCGATCCTGTCGCAGCCCGAGCATCCACTGCGGCAGGATTACGCCTCATGGCTCGCCGACTACATCCGCCGTCTGCGCGAAGATCCGGCGTTGGCTGCCAAGGTCGACGCGCTCAAGCAGCAGGTGATCGACCACCCTGCAGTGCAGGACTACGTGCAGGGTTTGTGGCAACGTGTGCACGACTACCTGCGCGCGGATCTGTCACGCGAAGACTCCGCGCTCGCAGGCCATCTGGAGCGCAGCTTGGGCAAGCTTGGCACCACCATCGGCAACGACCCTGCCCTGCGCGACGCCCTGAACCAACATATGCTGGCAGGCGCCGAGAAGTTGACCAATCGCCTGCGCAGCGGCGTCACCAGCCATATTGCCCAGACCGTCAAAGCCTGGGACGAGAAGAAGCTGGTCGAACAGTTGGAGCTCAGCGTCGGCCGCGACCTGCAATACATCCGTTACAACGGCACCCTGGTGGGTGGACTGATCGGCCTGCTGCTGCATGCACTGACCGGCTGGCTGAAGTTCTAGCCAAGCTATTGTAGGAGCGGCGTAAGCCGCGAAGCCGGTATTCCTTCAACTCGGCGACATTTCCGCAATACACAAGAGACAGCCGCATCCCCCGATTGCAGCTGATCAGTGGAATTGAAGACACGCGAGCTTCGCGGCTTACGCCGCTCCCACGAGCGGCGCGCTACGCCGCGCTTGCTGCTACCGCCCGCACTGCATCCACCAACCGATCAATCTGTGCGGTCGAGGTGAATATCCCCGGTGTCACCCGCACGCATGCGCCTTGTGCCAGGCCGTCGCGATGCACGGTGAACACACCGTGCTGCTCCAGCATCCGCCGCGCGATCCCCACGTTCTGCTCAACCGATGTGCGCCCATGCAGCCGGAACGAGGAAATCGCGCTGCTCAGCACTACTTCGTCACTCCCCAGCAACTGCACCCCCGGCACCTCACGCACCCCATCGCGCCAACGGTTGCGCAGCAGCAACAGGCGCTCGCGCTTGGCCTGCACACCGATGGCGGCGTGAAATTCCAGGGCCGCAGGTAAAGCAAGGAAGGCTGCAAAATTGGCCGTCCCAGTATGCACGCGACTGGCAATACCACGATCCGGATCACCCATATACGGGTCGATGTCCGCCACCCGTCCGCGCCGCACATACATCGCACCAACGCCGACTGGCGCGCCTATCCACTTGTGCAGATTGATACCGACAAAGTCGGCCCCCAACTCGCCAACCTGCATGTCCACCTGACCCACCGCATGCGCGGCATCGACCATCACATCCACACCGCGCGCTTTGGCCAGCGCCGCAATCTCGGCGACCGGCAACAACATGCCATTGCGGTGATTCACATGGGTCAGCAACATCAGTTTCAGACGCGGATGCCTGGCCAGCGCATCGGCATAGACCTGCACTACCGTCGCCGCATCGCATGGCTCCGGCAACGCGATCGCCACCGGTTCAGCGCCACGGCGCTGCTGCAGCCAGCACATCGCGGTGATAGTGCTGTCGTAGTCGATATCGGCATACAGCACCTGGTCACCCGGCTGCAGCCGGTTGTAACCACCGATCATTGCCTGCAAGGCTTCTGTCGCACCGCGGGTAAGCACCAGCTCGTCCTCGCCCACGCCGAGGAAGGCTGCCAAGCGCCGCTGCACCACGCGTGCCCGCTTTGGGAACTCGACACGACCAAACCAGGCATTGCCTTGATTCACTTCCGCGGTGGCCTGCTGATAGGCCTGCAACACCGGACGCGCCATTGCCCCCCAATAGCCGTTGTCCAGCATCACCACCTCATCGGTGAGCTCGTACTGGGCAGCGACTGCCGCCCAGTACGCCCCATCCGTGGCCAACTGCGCGGCAGATCTGTCTGCCGGTGCGCTTGGCAGTGACGCTAATGGCTTGATCGAGGCCAGCGCACCAGCGGCAGTGCCCGCCAACGGCAGCATCGCCGCCGAACGCAGAAGACGACGTCGACTGGTATCCATGCTTAGAACTTCAACCGGTATTCGGCGTAGACATTGCGACCGTCGGTGTCATACGGCGCGTTGCGCGAATAGATCAGGCCGCGACTGGCCTGGAAACTCGCCTCGTCCGGATAACGGTTGAATACATTGTCGGCACCGACCCGCAGCGAGTGCATCGCATTGATGCGGTAGCTCACTGCCAGATCGAAGAACTGCATGGCGCCGAAGCGCTGGAAGATATCGCCGGTGGCGTTGCCCGAGGAGTCGGTCCACGCACCGTAGTGGCGCAGCTTGCCCAGCACGCTCCAGCTACCGATGTCGTAGTTTGCGCTGAAGGTTCCCTTCTGCCGAGGCAGGCGCTCTTCGAACACCACACGCTGGCTGGCATTGGTCGCAACACCGGTATCGCCCTTGTCGACTTCGGTCATGTTGTAGTTCCAGCCGACGGTCAGGTTCAAACGGCCCGCCCCCAGCTCGGCGGCATAGCTTCCAACCAGATCGATGCCGCGCGTAGTGGTGTCGAAGTCATTGGTGAAGTAGCTCACCGAGGTATAACCCATCGGATTGGCGACGCCGGCCGGAATCTGGAATGAGGCTGATTGACTGAAACGATCGGTGACCTTGATGTCGTACAGGTCCACAGAGCCCGAGAAGCCGGCATCGTTGCGCCAGGTCAGGCCCAGCGATGCGGTGCGTGACTGCTCCGGCTTCAGATCCTTTGCGCCCAACATGCGTGCCAGCGGATCGCTGGGCGACAGGCGCCCGGAGGTGAACACCTGCAGCGTCACCGTATCCAGGCCCTGCTGGGTATTGGTGGTGTAAAGCTGGCCAGGTGTCGGCGCGCGAAAGCCGGTGGACACCGAGCCGCGCAGGGCGAAGTCCGGGGTGAACTCGAAGCGCGAGGACAGCTTGCCATCCACGGTCTGGCCAAAGCTTGAGAAGTGCTCGTAGCGCGTTGCAGCACCCACGCTCCAGCGCGCGGTCATCGGCACTTCCACGTCGACATAGGCGGCGTAACTGCGCTGGTCCCAGCTGCCAGCGTTGGCCGGACTGAAGCCAGGCGCACCGTTGGAGTTGCCCGCCAGGCCCGCGACCGCACCAGGGCCGATTGCGTACGACGCCGCGTCACCAGCATCCACACCATAGGTTTCCTCACGAAACTCGGCACCGAAGGCGACATTCACCGGCGACGCCAGCGCGGCCAATGGCAGGCTGTAGACGAAGTCGGCGTTGAGGTTGCGCTCTTCCTGGCTCAGGCGACCGAGGTAGAACGAGGTAGGGCTGTCCGGTCCCAATGAGGCATTGATCGAATTCCCCAGCGCGTACTCGATGCGGTTGCGCCCGAAGCTGCCGCTTACATCCCAGTCCAGATTTTCACCGATACGACCGCGCACGCCGAACAGCAGCTGCAGATCGTCATAGTCGGTGCCGTACTTTGGGCTGAAGCCGGTCGGGTACAGCGTGCGCACATCCCAGCCCGGAAACACCGCCGTGGTGTTGTAGACCGAGGCGGTGCCATCCGGGTTGCGCCAGTTGAAATCACTCAGACCCTCGCCCTTGCCATACAGGCCGTAGCCGTAGATCTCGGTGGTTTCGCCCAGGTAGTGCTTGAGGTTGAAACCTACGCGTTTGTTCTCAAGCTCCGGCTGGCCCCAGCGCTGTACCGGGTTTGGCACTTTCAATTCTGGGTGCTTGTTCTGGAAAGCGATTGCATCGGCGCGCTGACGGGTGCGCGAGGTCGCATCGGAATTGTCGTAGTCGGCGAACAAGGACAGGCTGCCGGCATCACCTAATGCAATGCCGGTGCGTGCTCCAACGTTACGCGAGGTGCCATCGCCTTCGCTGTACTGCGACAGGCCCATGCTCACTTCGGTGCCAACGCTGTCATCAAGAATGATGTTGATCACGCCGGCAATCGCATCGGACCCGTACTGCGCCGAGGCACCGTCGCGCAGTACTTCGATGCGCTGGATCGCGCTCTTCGGTATCTGCGCCAGATCCGGCCCCTGCGCACCACGCGCGCCCAGCAAGGCCGAGCGATGGAAGCGGCGACCATTGACCAGCACCAGGGTCTGATCCGGTGACAGGCCACGCAGCGTGGCAGGTCGCACAAACACCTGCCCGTCATTCATCGGCATGCGTTGCACCACGAACGAAGGCACCAGCTGCGCCAGCACGTCGGCAAGATCAGACGACTCGATGCCCTGGATTTCTTCCTGCGAGAACACATCCACCGGTGCCAGCGTATCGAACTGGGTGCGATTGGAACCGCGCGTACCAGTGACGATCATCGCGTCGAGGTTGGTCGCCTTTGCTGCTGGCGCTGCCTCCACCTGTTGCGCATGCGCTCCGCTTGCCACGCCACCAAGTACCACCAATCCAACTGCAATCGACAACGCACAACGCTTCACTGGCTGCTCCGGAATTCGAAAGACTGCTTCAGGCAAGTGCCTGCGGGGAGCTTCGCATTCTCGTAACAACGTATTGCCCGGCGATGACAGATACAGCGCGTAGCGCTGCGGAATGAAGCAAGCAGACGTTCGCCGTTGTTGCTTGCGAACGTCATCAATCGGTGTGTGCCCACCGCATCGACACCACATGACGTGATCCGTAGCACTCGTTGAATCCGCATGGCAACGAGAGCACAAGCCTGCGAGCGGCAATGACACATCCGCTTGCTTAATTAAATGCGAACAATTATCGTTACCACCTAGGCAGTACGCCCAGCCTCGTGCGACATGGATGTTTCACTCCATCCCGCCACGCCCCGTGTACCCCCGATATCCGAACTGATGCCACGCGGGCCGTAGCCGGCTGCGTCGTGCATGCAGGCCAGCTGGCGGGAGCGACACTACCCGGGGCATCCACGCATGGCGTGGACTGCACCGTGGGCGATTCCTGTGGTTGGCAATCCTTTTGCCCAACAGGAATCCACCATGTCCTCCCGTCCCATCTTGCCGCAGCCCGCGTTACTGGCCGCCGCACTTTCTGTCGCCCTCTGCAGCGCCGCCTCCGCATGGGCGGAGGACGCGGCGCCTGCCGCCACCAATCTGGATACGGTGAAAGTCGTCGCCGACGCCGATATCCCCACGTCGTACACAGTCAAGCAGGCGCGTACCGCGACCAAGCTGGATTTGTCGCTGCGGCACACTCCGCAGTCGGTCACCGTGCTTATCCGCCAGCGCCTGGACGACATGGGTCTGTATGCGATGTCCGACGTGATGGGCCAGGTCACCGGCGTGCACGTGGCGGTCACCGACAGCGAACGCATCAATTTCGTCTCGCGCGGCTACACCATCAACAACTTCCAGGTTGATGGCATGCTCAATACCTTCGGCGGCTACATCAAGACCAACAACGACAGCGTCATCTATGACCGCATCGAAGTGGTCCGCGGTGCCACCGGTTTGACGACCGGCGCAGGTGATCCCTCCGGCACCATCAACTACGTCCGCAAGCGCCCCACCGACGAGTTCGCGATGAGCGCCAACCTGATGCTCGGCCGCTGGGGCAACCAGCGCCTTGAAGCGGATATCGGTGGCCCGATCGCATTGGATGGCCGCGTGCGCGCACGCATCGTCGCCGCCAAGCAGCAGAGCGATTCGTTCCGCGACGTCTACAGGCTCGACAAAGATGTGTTCTACGGCATCGTCCAGGCTGACCTGAGCGACAGCACCTTGCTGGAAGTCGGCTACGAATACCAATCGCCGGAAACCTCAGGCGTTACATGGGGCGTGGTCCCGTATTGGGGCGTCGATGGCAAACCGGCCAAGCTGCCGCGCTCGACAAACTTCTCGGCACGCTGGAGCCGTTGGCCGATCGTGGAGAAGACCGCATTCGCAAGACTCGAACAAAGCCTGGGCCACGACTGGGCGATCAAGGCCAGCTACACCCGCTCCAAGCGCGAGACCGAAGGCAACGTCTGGTACGGCGCTGCTGGCTACCCGCGCCCGGATGGTACCGGCGTAACCGCCTACATCGGTGCCTTCGGCGAGCGCGGTGACATGCAGGTATTCGACCTCAATGCCGGCGGCCCGTTCAAGCTGTTCGGGCGCGAGCACGAGCTGGTGGTCGGCCTTGGCCAGTCGGTGCGCAAGGGCGAAGTGCCGGGCTCGGACTTCGATTACGCCGATGGCTACGACAAGGTACCGGATTGGCGCCACTGGACCGGCGACGTGGCGCCGTTGCAGGTCAATCGTTACAACTGGCTGTCCTCGCAGGATCAGCTCAAGCAGCGCGCCGCCTATGTTGCTGCTCGCCTGCAGCTTGCCGATCCACTGATGGCGGTGCTCGGCGCACGCTACGGCAGCTGGGAAACCCGTAGCTGGGAATACGAACGCGACGCGTCCGGCAAGCTGCTGGGCACCGACCGAGGTGGTTACAAGCCGGATGATTCGCTGACGCCTTACGCCGGCCTGATCTACGACTTCAGCAAATCGTTCAGCGCCTACGCCAGCTACACCGACATCTTCCAGCCGCAGGAATACCGCGACAAGAACAACAACTACCTGGAACCGGTGGTTGGCGACATGTGGGAAGCCGGCGTCAAGGCCGAGCTCTTCGACGGCCGGATGAACGCATCGGCGGCCTTGTTCAAGGGCGTCAAGGACAACGTCGCCGAGGTCGATGATTCGGTGCCGGAGAACTCCTTGCCCGATGGCTCCACCGCCTACCGCTCAACCGGCAAGGGCAACAAGGTCAAGGGCTGGGAAGTGGAAGCCCAGGGCAGCATCAGCGAACACTGGAACCTTTCGGCCGGCTATGCCCACACCGTCATCCGCAACAAGGATGGCGTACGCCAAAGCACCACCACCCCGGTCAACACCTTCCGCCTCAACACCAGCTGGCGCCCGGGCGGTGCTTGGAGTCGCTTGTCGCTGGGCGGCGGCGCCACCTGGCAGAGCGAGATCTGGCGCATGAGCAATCGTCCCGCTGAGGACTACATCACCAGTGGCAAGCGCTACAAATCGCCGATCACCCAGGACGCGGTAGTACTGCTCAACGCGTTCGCCGGTTACCAGTTCAACGACAACTTCTCGGCGCAGTTGAACATCAACAACCTGCTCGACAAGAAGTACTACAGCAACGTCGGCTTCTATGACGGCGTCAACTGGGGCGAGCCGCGCAACGTGCGTTTGAGCCTGCGCTGGAAGCTGTAATCCCTCCAGGGAAACCACTGCTTCGCAGTGGCGGCCAAGGAAGGCCGACCTATCCCTCGCCACCGGCAACGCCGGTGGCGTCCGTATTGATCCGACTTTGCAGGTTCCCGTGGACAGCACGCCTCTCGCCAGCCCCTGGTACTCCCGTTTTGGCAGTTTCTTCGCACGCCCATGGCTGGGCGTGTTGTCGCGCTCGCTTGCCGCCATCGTCGGCGGCTACGCACTGGCCGCCACGTGCTCGATGTTCTTCGCCGTGGCCCTGCCCATCGCCCGCAGCCAAGCGGTACTGACCGGCATGCTGGTCGCCATCGTGCTATGCGCCTGCGCCGCATTGTGGGCGTTTGCTACCCGCAGCGCTTTGCTTGCCTGGATCGGCATCCTGATCCCGACCGCGCTGTTGTGGTTGGGCACACAGTGGTTTGGAGCTGCGGCATGAAGAACGGATTCCGCCAGTCGATGGCGTGGCTGCATACCTGGACCGGCTTGCTGGTCGGTTGGTTGTTGTTGCTGATTTTCATGGCAGGCACCGCCAGCTACTACCGCGAGGAAATCAGCCGCTGGATGCGCCCGGAGCTGCCACGCAGCACGGTCAGCGCCGACGATGCCGCCGGCCGCGCGCTCAGCTTCCTGCAGCACAAGGCACCACAGGCCGAGAGTTGGAGCGTCACCCTGCCCGACACCCGCAACCCGGCGCTGCGCATGTTCTGGCGTAACCCGGAATCGATGGTCAAGCCGCCAGTCGAAGGCGAAAAGCGCCGACGCCGTGGTGGTGGCCGCTTCGGGGATGCCAGCGTCGACCCGAATACCGGTAACGAAGTCACCGCACGCGAAACCCGTGGCGGCGATTTCTTTTATCGCCTGCACTTCGACCTGCACTACATCCCGGTGGTATGGGCACGCTACATCGTGGGTTTCTGCGCGATGTTCATGCTGGTGGCGATCATTACCGGCGTCATCACCCACAAGAAGATTTTCAAGGACTTCTTCACCTTCCGTCCGCAGAAAGGTCTGCGCTCATGGCTGGACTTCCATAACGTCAGCGCCGTGATGGCGTTGCCGTACCATGCCATGATCACCTACACCGGCATCGTCACCTTGATGCTCATGTACCTGCCATGGGGTGTGAGCACGGCCTATCCCAAGGATGAAGATGCGTTCTTCAGTGAAGCCTTCGCACGCATGGCCGACGTCGAATCACCGGGCCAAGGCACGGCGGTGCCAGTGCCGATCCAACAGTTGATGGACAGCGCGCGCAAACAGTGGAACGGCGCCGATATCGCCGGCTTCACCGTGTACCGCCCCGGCGCTGCCAATGCCGTTGTGGACATCCAGCAGCGCGATGGCAAACGCCTGTCCATAGACACGCCGTCGCTGCGTTACAACGCAGTCAGTGGCGAACTTCTGGAAGCCAGTCCCAATGCTGGTGGCGCAACGCAGACGCGCGGCGTGATGTATGGCCTGCATCTCGCACGTTTTGCTGACTGGGGCCTGCGCGCCCTGTTCTTCTTGTCTGGCCTGATCGGCTGTCTGATGGTGGCCAGTGGCGTGGTGCTGTGGGCGGTGAAGGAACGACCCAAACATGCCAAATCCGGCAAGACCGGCTTCGGCCTGCGCCTGGTCGATGCCTTGAACATTGGTGCCGTCGCCGGCCTGCCGATTGCCTTCGCCGCTTACTTCTGGGGCAATCGCTTGCTGCCTGTGCAACTGGCCGAACGTTCGGCTGCAGAGGCCAATGTGTTCTTCTGGGCCTGGGGCACTGCCCTGCTGGCGGCGTTCATCTGGCCCAAGCGGATGATGTGGGCCTGGCAGTTGTATGTCGGCGCAGCCTTGTTCGCGCTGATTCCCTTGCTCAATGCCTCGACCACGGATGCGCATCTTGGCGCAACCATTGCCGCAGGTGACTGGGTATTGGCGAGCTTCGACCTGACCATGGTCGCCTTCGGCGCAATGTTGGCGTACTGCGGTTGGCGCATGCAGCATTGGCAGCCGCCATTGAGTGCCGCCGAAAAGAAGCGCCGGCAACAAGCCACTGTCGCTGCGGAGGCAAGCGCATGATGCTGCTTGCATTGGGTTTGTCGTTCGCTGCGTTTGCGGCCTTGTCGTTGGCGATGGAGAAGCATCAGCTGGAGCTGCACGGCAAGGCCTGCGCCAGCGCCGCACGCATGCGGCTGTGGCGCTGGTTGGGCTGGAGCCTGCTGACCGCGGCGTTCGTGCTGTGCGTCTGGCGCAACGGCTGGGCAATGGGGCCGGTGTGGTGGCTGGGGGCGATGACACTCGCCGGCCTGCTGCTGGCGTTCGGGCTGTACCCTTACCGGCCGCGCTGGATTGCGCCGTTGGCGTGGGCGCTGCCGGTCGTAGGAATGGCGGCGGCAAGCCTGTAGGGCCGAGCAATGCTCGGTTGAAGAAAGAGCCTGGTAGAGCCGAGCCATGCTCGGCTGGGGCGTTATCGGGAGAGTCTCTGCCGAGCATGGCTCGGCACTACAGTTCGCATTGCTTGGAAAGCCTCTGCCGAGCATGGCTCGGCACTACAGTTCGCATTGCTTGGAAAGCCTCTGCCGAGCATGGCTCGGCACTACAGGTGAGGCTGCCGGCATTGCCAAGGCTTAGACCCGGCGCAGTTCCCAGGCGCGATGGATGCGGGCGTTGCGCTCGAAATCCGGGCCGATGGTCTGTGCGGAGATTTCGCGGCAGATGGCGAACTCGGCAACCGCGTTCTCGTCCAGCTTGAAGCGACGGAAGTTGTTGGAGAAGTACAGCACGCCATCGGACGTCAAACGATCCATCGCTGCACGCAGCAGGCGCACGTGCTCGCGCTGGATGTCGAAGTCTTCAGCGCGCGCCGAGTTGGAGAAGGTCGGCGGGTCGCAGAAGATCACGTCGTAGCGGTTCTTCTCCGCTTCCAGCCAGGTCACCGCATCGGCCTGCACCAGCGTGTGCTGGCTGCCGCCCTTGCCGTTGAGCGCGAGGTTGTCGGCACACCACTGCAGGTAGGTACCGGACAGGTCCACGCTGGTGGTCGAGCTGGCACCAGCAACCGCCGCTTCCACGCTGGCAACACCGGTGTAGCAGAACAGGTTGAGGAAGCGCTTGCCGCGGGCTTCCTGCGCCATATGCGTGCGCAGCGGGCGGTGGTCGAGGAACAGGCCGGTGTCCAGGTAATCGAACAGATTCACACGCAGCAGCGCGTTGTTCTCACGCACCAGGATGAACTCGCCACGCTGCTCGAAGCGGCCGTACTTGCTGCCGCCCTTGCCGCGCTCGCGCGACTTCAGCGCGACCTGCTCGGCCGGCACCTGGAACACCTCGCGGGCCGCAGCGAGCAGCTCGTTGCGGCGACGGCGCACGTCCACATCCGGAATGGTGGCCGGGGCTGCGTATTCCTGCACATGCAGGAAGGTGCGGTTCTTGCCACCGTCTTCGCGGTAAACATCGATGGCTGCCGCGTATTCCGGCAGATCGGCGTCGTAGGCGCGGAAGCAGCTGATACCTTCGCGGTTCAGCCAGTTCTTGAATTTCTTCAGGTTCTTGCGCAGGCGGTTGGCGACCATCTGCGCGCCCTCGCTTAGCTCGCGCGGCTGGCCGGCGTTCTCGCGCTCGGGCACGGCAATCGGATCGCAGACGATCAGCGCACACTCGATGGCGCCATTGAACATCTGGTACTTCTTGGCCGCGCGCAGGCCGGTCGCAAAGGCAAGGTCGGCGCTGCCGCACAGCAGGCTTGCGCGCCAGGTCGGCACCGCCCGCTTGAGCGCATCGCCGATACGGCGATACAGCACGGTATCGGCGGCCAGACGCTCGTCGTACGGCGGGTTGCAGACCACGCAGCCGGTTTCCTGCGGCGGCACCTGCACATCGGCCACGTCACGCACACCAAACCAGATGGCCTCGCTGACGCCGGCGACCTCGGCATTTTCCTTGGCCGCACGGATGGCCTGCGGATCGATATCGCTGCCATGGATGACCTGCTTGAGCGCAGCACGACCGGCCTGCTCACGCGCGCGCGCTTCGGCCATCAGCTCCTTCCACTGCGCCTGGTCGAAACCGCGCCAGCGACTCGGCGGGATGCTGCCATGGCGCTGCAGGCCCGGCGCGACGTCGGCAGCCATCAAGGCGCCTTCGATCAGCAAGGTGCCGCTGCCGCACATCGGATCGAGCAAGCCACCGCCTTCGGCGTGGATCTTCGGCCAGTTGGCGCGCAGCAGCACAGCGGCGGCCAGGTTTTCCTTCAACGGCGCGTCGTTCTGTGCCATGCGCCAGCCGCGACGGTGCATCGGGCCACCGCCCAGGTCGATCGAGATCGTCGCCCTGCCCTTGCGCAGCGACAGGTTGATGCGCACATCCGGGAACTCGACGTTCACCGACGGCCGCTCCATCCCCTGGTCACGCAGGCTGTCGACCACGCCGTCCTTGACCCGCTGCGCGGCAAAGCGCGCGTGGGTGATGGCGGTACCGGATACATGCGCGTCCACAGACAAGGTCAGCTCGGGGGTGATGTGCTGGTCCCACGGCATCGCCGCCACGCCCTGATACAGCGAATTCTCGTCCGGGCACTCGAATTCCTGCAGCGGCCACAGCACGCGGCTGGCCAGGCGTGACCACAGCACCACGCGCTGCGCATCGCGCAGTTCACCCTCGGCATTGACGCCGGAAATGGTGGCGGTCGCCCGCGGCAGGCCCATCGCCAGCAGTTCGTCGGCGAGCAGGTATTCAAGGCCCTTGGCGCAGGAAACAAAGAAATTCACGGGAGATATCAACTTTCAGAAAGGGAATCGGGCCGGCCAGACGGGCAGGCACGGTGGCCAGCCCCGGGGCATCCAAGGCCGCTATTGTAGGCAGTTGCCCGTCGCGCCGTCGGATTCAGCCAGCGGCCGCGTTCACAAACCGCGCAGCAAGGCCTCAAATGCCTCACAGGAGGCGTCCACATGCCGCATCAGGCGGTGGCCGTCATTGACCAGCAGCAGCCGCGCTTTGCGCTCGGCCGCCCATGCAATGACATCGGCGGCGGGGATCAGCTCGTCATTCCAGGCGTGGACCACGCTGATCGGCACCGCCGCGGCATCCAACGCCGGCATCGGCCCCATCGTGGTCGGCGGCACCATCAGGAACAGCCCGGCGACCGGCACCTGCAGCGAGGTGATCGCCGAGATATAGGCGCCCAGACTGGACCCGGCCAGCACCAGCGGGCCGCGTGCGGCCATCTCAGCCGCGCGTTCGACCAGCCGCTGCAGCCGCGCCGGCACGTCGCCGACCCGGCTGATCTCGTGCTTGGCGTCCAGGTCGGTGTAATCCGGACGTTCGTGGCTCCAGCCCAGACGTTCGGCCACATCGGCCAGCGCAGTGACCTTGGTGGCGTCCGGGCCGCTCTCGAAGCCGTGCGACAGAATGCAGTGGCCGCGGCTCATGGCTGGCGGCAAGTCGTGGGGGAAATCATGCGTGAATGCTAGCATCCACGCATGCACCTGCCGCCCCCCATCATTGCCAAGCCGCTGCCCTACGAACGCCAGTTGGCGCAGCGCAAGCCCGCCGATATCGACCTGGTGGTGATCCACTGCACCGAATTGCCGGATCTGGCGACGGCGCGCGAATACGGGGAGCGCGCCCTCTACGACAACGGCAGCGGCAACAGCGGCCATTACTACATCGACCGCGACGGCAGCATCCAGCAATACATCGCCCTGGACCGCGTCGCCCACCACGTGCGCGGCATCAATCCGCGCTCGATCGGCATCGAGCTGGTCAACCGCGGGCGCTGGCCGAACTGGTTCGACTCCAACAACCAGACCATGAGCGAGCCCTACCCGGAAGCACAGATCGCCGCCTTGGTGAGATTGCTGGAGTGGCTGCCGCAAGCAGTGCCGTCATTGCGTTACATCGCCGGCCATGAACAGTTGGATACCACACTGGAACCGGCCAGCAATGACCCCGGGCTCAGCGTGCAGCGCAAGCTCGATCCGGGCCCGATGTTCCCATGGGAACTGGTGCTGCGGGCAATCGACCTGCAGCAGTTGCCGGGCTGAGCAACTCCGTGGCCGCCGCTTATTGCGGCAGATACTGGAACTTCTCGCCGGCTGTCACCGCAAGATCCAGCCGGTTGATGGCCGGCGCAATCGGGCAGACCACGTGCGGGGTGAACGCACAGGGCGGGTTTTCGGCGCGATTGAAGTCCAACTGCACCACCCCGTCGGTGGGCATCGCGGCATAGACATAACGTGCACCGCCATAGGTTTCGCGACCGCTGGTGCGGTCCGACAACAGGAAGAACAAGCGCCGTGATGGCGGCGCAGCCTCATCCAGCACCGGCTGCAGGTGATAGCTGCGCCCATTGACCTCAAACACCGCCTCGCCTGGCACGACGGCCGGCAGCGGGGTACCGATCGAGGTCAACAATACTGCCTGCTTGGGCGCCGGAAACGGCCGCCATTGCGCGCTGATGTTCCATTTCGGGTCGACCGGAAAGTGCTCGATAGCCGTAAATGCCAAGCGCCGCGGCGAGTGCGGGTCGCGGTATCGCCAGCCCAGGATGCTGCCGGTGCGCACCAGATAGAACTCCGAATCCCCCGTTTGAACGCGGCTGGCCTCATTGACATGAGCGACCCCGGGAACCAAGACCGTCCGCTGCAGCGGCTGACCGTTCATCCGAGCACCCGCGCGGCTACCTGCGGTGAAGATGGCTTCGCCGTCACGGTCCACCTGCAGGAAACCCAGCTCCGCAGGGCCACTGGGCAGCACCACATCATTGGCCGCGGCGCTGCCGACCCGGTAAGCGCCGGCCTTGAGCCGGCCCGAGCCGGTATAGCTGAGCCAGCCATCGGGCGCGCGCAGTTCTGCCAGTCGCTGCGTCCGCCACTGTTCAACCTCGCGCAGATACTGACGCGCTGCATCGCCGGACAAGCCGTTGCCCGGCGCATCGCATGCACCAAGAACCGCCATCAACAGCGCCAGGCCCAGCCATTTCAATGAACGCACGCTTCCCCCGAAGCATTCATACCCATCGGCACCGCGCCCACTCGCGGCGTACTGATCACTCAAGCTGTAGCGACTGGTCGGCCCGTATCGCTGGACCAGCCACTCCAGGAATCACTGAACACACGCAACCCGGGCATTCCGGCATGCGCAAACGCCAAAGCGAGATGACAGGCGGTGACGCCCGAACCACACATCACCGCCATCTGCGCCGGTGCCTGCCCGGACAACAGCGGCGCCAGTTCGGCGCGCAGCTCCTGCACAGGGCGGAAACGACCATCACGCAGGTTCATGCCGAACGGCCGGTTCAGCGCGCCGGGTACATGCCCGGCTACCCGGTCCAGGGGCTCGACTTCGCCGCGGTAGCGTTCACCTGCACGCGCGTCCAGCAGCCATGCAGGCGTCTGCGACAAGCGCGACTGCACCTCATCGGCGCTGACTACCTGGGTCATGTCGAACCGACCGGGATAGGCCGGCAATGCAGGCACCACAACCGGGGCCGCATCAACCGCGTGCCCTGCCGCCAGCCAAGCAGCCAGCCCCCCATCGAGCACGGCGACCTTGTGATGGCCGATCAGGCGCAGCAGCCACCACAGGCGCGCCGCCGCCATGCTGCCATCGGCGGCATCGTAGACCACCACCTGGGTATCAGGCGCGATACCCCAATGTCCCAGACGTTCGGCAAAAACCTCACTGTCCGGCAACGGGTGCCGGCCATGCCCCTTCTTGCGCATGTCCGACAGATCTTTCTCCAGGTCCGCATGGAGCGCACCGGGAATATGTGCGGCCGCATAGCCAGCGGCACCTGCGTGCTTGTCCGCCAATGAATAGCGCGCATCCATCACCCGCACCGCGGTGCTGGCGGTGGCGGTGGCATCGACCACGCGCAATTCGGGCTGTGCCAGGGTATTGGCCAGGTCCGATACATCCACCAGCGTGGTCCACGAAACGCCAACCTGGCTCATCCCACCTGCTCCAAACGACGACGAAGGTTGTAGAGGATGGCTGCGGTCGCCCCCCATATGCGCTGTCCGGGCCAGCTGTACTCCATGACATGACGAATACGCCCGCCATGCTCGATATCCACCTGGCGTAGATTGGCCGGATCCATCAGGTAATCCAACGGCACTTCGAACACCTCGGCCACTTCACCGGGTTCGGGACGTGCGATGAACGCAGGGTCCACTACCGCGACCACCGGCGTCACCCGGAAGCCAGTGATGGTGATGAATGGGTCCAGGTAACCCAAGGCCAATACCTGGCTGCGCGGCAACGCGATTTCTTCATCGCTCTCGCGCAATGCAGCTGCCAGCGGATTGCGGTCGACGGTTTCGATGCGACCACCGGGAAACCCGACTTGTCCGCCATGGTTGCGCAATGCTTCGGTACGGCGAGTCAAGATCACCTGCGTACCCTGCGCGCGCGGCACCAGGCCCGCCAATACTGCCGCTTCCACCGGCGGCCCGGGCGGCAGCAGGTCTTCCAGTTCCGAACGATTCCACCCTGGCCCGGTTGGTGTCCTGGTCAGTGGCATCAAGGCCTGCTGCAGCCGATCACGGCCCTGCAGTTGCTCGGCAAATGCCAGCGCATCACGTGAGCGCTTTGGCAGCTCCTGCATCATTACCCGCCGCCGCTCGTCCTCGCTCATGCGCATCCAAGCACCGATCTCGGCACCATTGCGCCAGCAACCACGGCAATAGCCCTGCTCATCAAGCGCGCAGATGCCAATACAGGGGCTGGAGATGACACGAGCAGGTGCATCCATCAATTCCGACATCACGTAAGCGTAACGCGAGGCGCACTTCCGGACCAGTTACCCGCCTTTGCCAGCAAGGAAGTTGCATTGTCCGGATGGCAATGGGGACCGATTCAGCGGATCGGGCAACTCCCATACCCATTCATTATGTGACCCCCATCAAACTATGGTTGAGCGGAGGTTCATCTAAGGGCACACTCCAGTTGCCGGCAGGGGGAACACGAACCATCCAATGCGCGTGACGCGCGTTCGATCAGCGTGGCTGTGGGACGCCTGCTTCGCACGCATATGGATGGAGCCTTATCGCTTTTCACTCTGTAAGCGGAGCTCGGAAATGAGAATGGCAAAACCCTCCTTGTTGTTATCGGCGCTGGCACTGTCCGCCAGCCTTTCTGTACAGGCCCATGAGCCGCCAACGGACGGCAACCCAAGCACCCCTACCGAAAGCGGCATGGTCGCCGGCATCGATGCCAAGACCGGCAAGCTACGCAAACTCACCGATACCGAGATCCGCGCACTTTCCGACAAGGCAAACGCAATGCCCTCGGCAAGCCGCAGCGCCGCCGGAGCCAATGCCGCCTGGGCGCGCATTCCACAGACCGGCACCGATGCCGCCAAGACCGTGCGCCTGCAGAGCAACGGCATGAGCACGGCCGACCTGCCCCTGTCCGCGCTCAACTCGTTGAGCATCGAACGCACTGCCACGGGCGAAGTGCGGATCCTGGAGAACGGCGACCCGCTTTCCCATGGCAGACAGGAGGTGTCCGAATGAAGACGCTGCTGCTTTCGGCCGTCATCGGCACCTGCCTGCTCGGCGCCACCGCGCACGCCGCCATCATCACTCCCATCAACCAGGACCCTGCTGGTAAGGGACTCAACGACCCCACCCTGCGTGCACCGGAAGGCGGCAATCCCGGCAAGACGGTGGGCGAGCAACGCCGCATCGTCTACCAGTTCGCCGCCGATCTGTGGGGCGCGGTATTGCAGAGCGACGTAGAAACATTCGTTGGTGCCAGCTTCCAGGACCTTACCTGCACGGCTACCGGCGGCACCCTGGGCTCGGCCGGCGCCTCGTGGATCGCTACCACGCCACCGACCGGGACCGCGCTGGGCATGATCTACCACGCCCCATTGGCCAACGCCCTCAATGGCAGCCGCATCACCATTGCCAGTAACGGCACCGACATCACCAGCCGCTTCAACAACAATCTGGGCGGCAGCAATCCGGACGGCACACCGTGCATGACCGGCTCGGGCTGGTACTACGGGCTGGACGGCAAGGCACCTGACAACCGGGTCAGCTTCCTCGACGTGGTGATGCATGAAATCGGCCATGGCCTGGGCTTTTCCGGCTTCGTCGACTACAACACCGGCCTGCTGGGAGCGCGCATCGGCATTCCACAGTACTACGGCTACTCGGACGTCTATACCGAGAACGCCTTCGACAACCTGTCCGGCAAACGTTTCACCGAAACCGGCATGACCAACGCACTGCGTGCCACCGCAATCAAGACCCGTGGCGCACCGGCATGGAATGGCCCCACCACCAGGGCACAGACGCCACTGTGGCTTGACCCTGCGGTAGTACTGTCAGTCAACGGCAGCAACGTGGTCACGCAGTTCTTCGGTACCGCATCGTTCGGACCACCGGCCACTCCCGCAAACTTCTCCGGCGCGGTCATCATCGCCAACGATGGCAGCGGCGACACCGCCGATGCATGTCAGGCAGTTCCCGCCGGCAGCCTCAGCGGCAAGGTCGCCTACATCAACCGCGGCGGCTGCGCATTCGAGATCAAGGCAGCCAATGCCCAGGCAGCAGGCGCGGTAGCGGCGATCATCGGCAACGTCGCCAGCTCCGGCGATCCGGGTACCGCACCAGGCATGGCGGAAGATCCCAGCGTCAATGCCACCATCCCAACCCTGAGCGTCAATCTCGCCGATGCCAACCTGATCAAGGCAGCGGCTCAGGCTGGTACAGCATTGACCGCAGCGCTGGGGCAGGTCGCCGGACGCTACGCTGGTGCCGACGCCAGCGGACGGCCGCTGCTCTACGCACCAGCAGTGGTTGCCGGCGGTTCGACGTTCTCACACTTTGAAAGTGTGTTGATCCCCGATGCGTTGATGGAGCCAGCCAACAGCCCCAATACCGACGCGGGGCGCATGGTTGACCTCACCTTGGCGGCGTTTGTCGATGAAGGCTGGGAATTGAATGCCGGCACTGCACGCATCGGTAGCTGCGATACGGGGGTAAAGCTGTTCAAGAACCCTGGGTTGATCGCAGGCGCCAATGTGCAGGCACAGGACCGCCTGTGCCGCACGACGGCCAACGGCAACCGTGCGCTCTATCTGCGCTGCATGAACGACACCGCTGCCTCGCTGAAAGCCGTCAACCTGATCAACACCGTTGAGCAGGCTGGCATCCGCACATGCGCTGCCAAGGTGACGTCGCCGTAAATCCAGTCGAGCAGGGATTGCCGGTAGTGCCGAGCCATGCTCGGCAGAGGCTCTACAAGCGAAACCAGCAGCTCGTCCAGAAACAGCACTGGATGGTGAACAAAGAGCCGGCGCCTTGATGGCGTCGGCTCTTCTTTTTTGCACAACACTGAAAGCTACCTGGCCTGCAACAAGCCAGCTTGCGATGGTCGGCTACTGCCGCCTTGGCCGGTTGCGCGCCTGCACTGGGCTGATCGTTGATGAAGCGCTCCTGCTGGTGTCACTGGTAAAGCCCTTGCCGAGCATGGCTCGGCACTACCGGCATCGAGTGCGCATTCCAGGCAAAAAGAACGCGCCGGTGTTGCCACCGGCGCTTCTTGTTGCATCACTGGTTTACGCTTACTTGACGCTGACCAGCTTGATTTCGAACTGCACTGCCACGTTCGGCGGGAACGGGGTGCGCGGGTCGGCACCGTAGGCCTTGTCCGGCGGCAGGGTCACTTCCCACTTGGCGCCAGCCGGCATCTGCAGCAGGGTTTCGCGCATGGCAGCCATTTCCACTTCGCTCAGCTTGATCGACGGAATCGACTGTGCCGGACGAGCTTCGGTCGGACGCTGGCCGTACGGGAACGGACCGGCAACTTCCAATGCAACGGTGCTGGCCTGGGTCGGCTTGGCGCCGGCGCCGGCTTCGATCACGCGGTACTGCACGCCGCTGGCCAGGGTCTGCACGCCGGCCTTGGCCTTGTTGGCGGCAATGAACTGGTCACTGCGGGTCTTGTTTTCAGCGGCGGCCTTTTCGTACTCAGCCTTGGCAGCCTGGGCACGGCCCTGCTCGCGACGCTGGAAGGCTTCAACGGCCGGCTTCAGCTGATCGGCGGTGATCGCCGGCTGCTTCTTGGCGTAGGCATCCTGCAGACCCTTCACCACCGAAGCGATGTCCAGCTGCTCGCCACGGCCGGTGAGCTCAGCCAGGTTGTTACCGTAGTCATAGCCGAAGTAATAGCTCAGCTTGCCCTTTTCGGACGCGATGTCCTGGGCGAAAGCGGTGCCGGTGACGGCCAGGGCGGCCACGGCGACCGCGATAGAACGCAACTTCATCAAACAGTTCTCCAGGAATGGTGTCTCAGGGCAAGCATGCCGCCTGAGGCGACGGGTTAGGATAGCCGTCACAAAGGCTGTCCGCCACTGACGACGCCCAGCTATGACCGTCGCCGATTGAAAGAGTTCCATTCATTACTTTTTTTTAACGTTTTGAGGCTTTCACCCATGTCCGAGTCACCGGTTTCGACCAGCACCCATGCAGGCATCCGCACCATCACCGTGCAGCGCCCGGAGAAGCTCAACGCTCTCAACCGGCTGACCCTGGAAACGCTGGATGCGGCATTTGCCGAAGCGGCGTTGGCTGAAGACGTGAGAGTGGTGATCCTGACTGGCGCAGGCAGTAAAGCCTTCGTTGCTGGGGCGGATATTTCCGAGATGAACACCCTGACCCCGGTTCAGGGCCGTGATTTCTCGCTGGTCGGGCAGCGCCTGATGCGTCGCATCGAGCGCCTGAACAAGCCGGTCATCGCAATGGTGAACGGTTTCGCACTGGGTGGCGGCATGGAGCTGGCCATGGCCTGCCACCTGCGCATCGCCGCCGACAGCGCCAAGGTCGGCCAGCCGGAGATCAATCTGGGACTGGTACCGGGTTTTGGCGGTACCCAGCGCCTGCTGCGCCTGGCCGGCCGTGCGGCTGCGCTGGAGCTTTGCCTGCTGGGCGCACCGATCAGCGCCGAGCGCGCCCAGCAGTTGGGCCTGATCAACCGCGTGGTCCCGGCCGCCGAACTGGAAGCAGAGACCACCAAGCTGGCCGAGCAGCTGGCGACCGCGGCACCGCTGGCGCTGCGCGGCATCCTCGACGCGATCAACGTCGGCGGTGAGTGCGCTATCGAGGAAGGACTGGAATACGAAAGCGCACAGTTCGGCCTGGTGTTCTCCACCGACGACATGCGCGAAGGCACCAGCGCCTTCCTGGAACGCCGCAAGCCGGAATTCAAGAATCGCTGAGTTGTCCATGTCCAACGCAAGCGCCACGCCACGCCAACTGCTGCAATTCGTACTGGACGATGATCTGGATGCGGCGCTACGCGCCGGGCTGATGGACTACCTGCCACAGCCCGGCGACGAGCTGCTGGACCCTGCGTACCCGCAGCTGCCACAGCAACTGCAGCAGGCCCAGCAGCAGCTGCGCACAGCCTGGGCTGCACGTGAGCGCTATCGCGCCCGCGCCGCGCGACTTGAACGCCGCGATGCCGAGCGGCAAGCGCGTCGTGCGCCACCGCCGGTAGCAGACAGCAAGCCTGCCCTGCCCTCGGCGGCGGCGGCAATCCTGGCGCGGGCCAAGGCGCGCGCCGCAGAAAAGCCGGGTAAATGAAGGCAGTGGCAGTGAAAAAATCAACGACGAAGAACACCGCCTCAAAAAAGATCGGCGCCAAGAAGATCGCGGTAAAGAAAGCCCCGGCAAAAAAGCCCGCAGCGGTGAAAGCCACGTCCACACGTGGTAGCAAACGCATGAATGCCGGCGAAGTGCTGGAGATGTTCACACGCCTGCGTGAGCTCAACCCGCACCCGACCACCGAGCTGGAATACAGCTCGCCGTTCGAGCTGCTGGTAGCGGTGACCTTGTCGGCGCAGGCCACCGATGTCGGCGTCAACAAGGCCACCCGCAAATTGTTCCCGGTGGCAAATACCGCCCAGACCATTCTTGCCCTGGGCGAAGAGGGGCTGAAGCCGTACATCTCCACCATCGGCCTGTTCAACGCCAAGGCCAAGAACGTGATTGCCGCCTGCGCGATCCTGGTTGAGAAATACGGCGGCGAAGTGCCGGCCGAGCGTGCCGCACTGGAGGCCCTGCCCGGGGTTGGCCGCAAGACCGCCAACGTGGTGCTCAATACCGCCTTCGGTCAGCCGACGATGGCGGTGGACACGCATATCTTTCGCGTCTCCAACCGCACCGGGCTTGCCCCTGGCAAAGATGTGCGGGTAGTCGAAGACGGCCTGATGAAGGTGATTCCAGAAGAATTTCTGCAGGATGCGCACCACTGGCTGATCCTGCACGGGCGCTATGTCTGCAAGGCGCGCAAGCCGGATTGTCCGCAGTGCGTGATCCGCGACCTTTGCCACTTCAAGGACAAGACCGCCGACGCTGCGTAAGCGTCGGCGGCTGCCATCTGCACGACACTTTCCGGTAACAGCTCCAAGGCCCAATACGCAGGCCCTTGTGCCACAGGGCCGAAGCTGGTCGCCGAACTGTCACATTTACGCAATCTTTACGCCCTAGCCTTCGCAGCAACCTCCAACTGCCTGCAAGGCTACCCACCCAATGAAACTGCATCGCCAACTCCTCACTGCGGCCGTGGCTGCTGCACTGTTCGCGCCGGCTGCACACGCTGAAGTCGCCATCGACGTTATTGGCGGTTCCGAAATCACGTTTGAAGGCCTGGTCCAGGCCGACGGCAACTGGTTCAGCAACGACAAGGCCGACTTGAACGGCGTCGCCAAGAACGGCAAGGACAGCGAGTTCGAACTGCGCCGCGCCGAGCTGGTGCTGAAGGGCAAGGGTCCGGGCAACATCGAGTGGGTGGTCGGCTACGACGCCAAGGCCGACAAGTTCCTGGACACCAACGTCAAGTACAAGCTGGGCGGCAACAGCAACCACTTCCTGCAGGCCGGCCAGTACAAGCAGCCGAACAGCCTGGAAGAACTGTCCAGCACCAAGAACAACGACTTCATCTCCAAGGCCACCGTCACCAACACCTACGCAGTTGCCCGCCGCCTCGGCGTCGGCTACGGCGTTGGCGATGCCAACTGGTCGGTCACCGCTTCGGCCTTCGGCCGCGAGCTGACCCGTGACCTGGCCCATGGCAGCGGCTACGGCGTGCGCGGTACCTTCGCCCCGATCAACGAAAAGGGCAACATCCTGCACCTGGGCCTGAGCTACGTCGACTATGACACCGACGCCGACCTGCTTCGCCTGCGCGCCCGCCCGAACGCCGACCTGGCCACCGTGCGTCTGGTCGACAGCGGCGACCTGAAAGACACTGACCGCCTGAGCACCATCGGCGCCGAAGCCATGTATGTGCGCGGCCCGTTCAAGGCCCAGGGCGAGTACTACAGCTCCAAGGCCAAGCGCTACGACCACGACAACTACAGCACCGACGGTTACTACATCAGCGGCGTGTGGAACGTGACCGGTGAGACCTGGGGTTACAAGGGCGGCACCCCGAGCCTGGGTCTGCCGGATGAGCCGGGCCGTGGCATGTGGCAGCTGGGCGCACGCTTCGACCACATCGATCTGAACGACGGCGGCCTGAAGGCCCCGGCCGTGGTCGGGGGCACCCCGCTGGTGGATGGTGTGCTCGGTGGCAAGATGGACATCTGGACCGTCGGTGCCAACTGGTACTGGCGCTCCAACTTCAAGGCCTCGCTGAACTATGTGATGGTCGACAGCAACAAGTACGTCGCCAAGGACAAGAAGTTCGTCAGCGATAAGCCGGACATCCTGGAAGCGCGCCTGCAGTTCTTCTGGTAAACATCGGCTGCATGCAACACCACGAACGCCCCGCAAGGGGCGTTCGTCGTTTCAACAGGTTTTCTTTGTGGGAGCGGCGTCAGCCGCGAAGTTGGCGTCGTTTGTACGCAAGCGCTTGCCTCAACCCGTAAATGTGTCGGCTTCGCGACTGACGCCGCTCCCACAACATCGGGGCACGAGCACTTCCAAAAGCTGAAGATGTGTAAGCTTCGCGACTGACGCCGCTCCCACAACGAACCTCAGCGGCGCATCTACTGGACGGACCCATGCGCACCTGTCTGCTCGTACTGCTGTTCTGCCTACCCTTCACCAGCTTCGCCCAAGACTGCGGCGATGATGCCGTTGCACGCATAACCCAGGCGTACCAGCAACGCAACACGGCCACCCTGCCCGACCGCCCCGGCTGGGCCATCGACGCCGAGCGTGGCGCTTGCCGCGTCTGGCCGGCGGATACCTCCCTAACCTTGATCGCGGTGCCGGTGCTGGGCCCGGAAGAATTCAACGGCGAGGTGCAACAAGGCGACCTCGATGTATTGGTGGTCGACAGCACCAGCCTGCGCCCACGCGCGAGCATCCGCCTGCCCGAAGTGATGAGCAGCGATGCCATCCATGTCGACAGCGTCAGCCTGGATACCGCACGTTACAACCTCTCACCCAGCGTGCGCGCGTTTGGTATCCGCAGCTCACGCAGCAATTCTTCGCAGCCCAACCCCTTCAGCGAAACCCGCCTGCAGCTGCTGGTGATCAACGAAAGCAAGCTGGAGGCGATTACCGAACAGATCGTCACCTCCAGCAGCGGTGGCGAATGGGACACCCGCTGTGCCGGCGAGTTCCATGAAACAAAGCGCACGCTGGAGGTTGGCTCCGCCCCGGCGCAGGGCTGGGCCACGCTGACCGTACGCGAGCGCAGCGCCAGCACCGTCAACCGCGAGGATGCCGCTGGCACGTGCAGTGAAGCGCGCGAGGACCACCCCGTTCGCAGTTTCAAGCTTCAGCCGAAGGGTCGCAGCTACCCGCTACCCAGCGAGATCAAAGCAACATTCTGATGACAGGCGTCATTGTCATTTGAACGTCATGTGACAGACGCTGCATTGTCATCAAATGGTTATGGAATAGGCGCCGGGCGGAACTCACCGCACATTCACACCTCCCAGGAGCCACTTGTGATCCACGCCATCAAATCGCGCGCAGCCGTTGCCATCCTCGCTGCGTCGTCCGTGTTCGCCGCCAACGCTGCCGATGTCACCGGCGCCGGCGCGTCCTTCATCTACCCGGTCATGTCCAAGTGGTCGGCGGATTACAACACCGCTACCAGCAAGCGGGTGAACTACCAATCGATCGGTTCGGGTGGCGGCATTGCCCAGATCAAGGCCAACACGGTTGACTTCGGTTCGTCCGATGCCCCGCTGAAGCCGGAAGAACTGGCTGCGGCCGGCCTGGTGCAATTCCCGTCGGTGATCGGCGGCGTGGTGCCGGTACTCAATGTGCCGGGCGTTGAAGCCGGTGCAATGAAGCTGGATGGCCCGACCCTGGCCAACATCTTCCTGGGCAAGATCAGCAAGTGGAATGACCCGGCCATCGCCGCGCTCAATGCCGGCCTGACCCTGCCGGACACCAAGATCACCGTCGTGCACCGTTCCGACGGTTCGGGCACCACCTTCAACTTCGTCAACTTCCTGTCCAAGGTCAATGCCGACTGGAAGACCACCGTCGGTGAAGGCACCAGCGTCCAGTGGCCGGTCGGCATCGGCGGCAAGGGCAACGAAGGCGTGGCCGCCTACGTCAAGCAGATCCGCGGCTCGATCGGTTACGTCGAGTTCTCCTACGCCCTGCAGAACCGCCTGACCTTCTCGCGCATGAAGAATGCCGCCGGCAACTTCGTACAGCCGCGCGACGAGACCTTCTCGGCCGCTGCCGCCAGCGCCGACTGGGCGAACGCACGTGACTTCTACCTGGTGATGACCAACGCCCCGGGTGAGCAGGCTTGGCCGATCACCGCCACCAACTTCATCCTGATGCGCAAGCAGCCGAAGACGGCTGAAGGCGCCAAGGCCGCCGTCGAATATTTCCGCTGGATCTACGCCAACGGCGACGCCCAGGCCCGTCAGCTGGACTACGTGCCGCTGCCGGACCCGCTGGTCCGCCAGATCGAAACCTACTGGCAGCAGAACCTGCGCTACTGAGTAAAGAGCCGGCGGGACCCTCTCCCTCGTCGTCTCAAGCGCGGATCAGGTGATCCGCGCTTTTTTTTTGTAGGAACGGCGTCAGCCGCGAAGCCGGAAATGAAGAAGCCCATGTAGAGCCGAGCCAAGCCAGGGGGCGGCGCCCCCGGGAAAACCCCCGCCCCGGAATGCGCCGGCCTGCAGGGCCTCGGCCGCCCCCCCCGCCGCCCGTGGCC
>NZ_JBRREG010000032.1:0-44445 GCF_056760155.1 Stenotrophomonas sp. STEN022 | reverse complement strand
CTTCACCCCGCCGGGCACCGATGGTGCAGGCAACCCGACGCCGGCCAGCTACACGGTCAGCTACAACGAGAACACCGCAGCAGGCGTCGAGCTGGGCCAGGTCCAGGCCGGTGACGTGGATGGCGACAACGTGACCTTCGCGATCAGCGCGGGTAACGACAACGGCTGGTACGCGATCGATCCGGCCACGGGTGTGATCACGCTGACGCCGGCCGGTGCCGCCTCGCTGGCAAACGACTACGAGAGCACGGGCAACAGCCACCAGATCACGGTGGTGGCCAGCGACGGCAATGGCGGCACGACCACCATCACCGTCACGCTCAACGAGCTGGACGTGGATGACAGT
Source organism: Stenotrophomonas sp. STEN022 (assembly GCF_056760155.1). Lineage (NCBI taxonomy): Bacteria > Pseudomonadati > Pseudomonadota > Gammaproteobacteria > Lysobacterales > Lysobacteraceae > Stenotrophomonas > Stenotrophomonas sp. STEN022. The sequence continues at coordinate 44,099 of NZ_JBRREG010000032.1, read as the reverse complement.
TCGCCGCTCATCATTGACGCTCAGGCGGCGGTGTATGAGGAGGGACTGCCGGGTGGCTTCCCGGACGGAAACAACAGTCCGACCACCGCGACCGGTCAGGTCGACATCAACGACCCCGATACCGTAGGCGGTCCGCTGACGGTTACTTTGGCTGGCCCGGTTGGCCTGACCTCTGGTGGCGAGGTGGTGACTTGGAGTGGTACCGGTTCCGTGGGCGATCCGTTGATCGGCACGGCAGGTGGCGAGGAGGTTATCAATGCGACCATCGACAACGAGGGCAACTACACGGTCACCTTGCTGAAACCGCTTGATCACTCGGGCAGCGAGGACCAGGCCCTGGATATCGACCTGACGGTAACCGCTGACGATGGCGTCAATCCTCCAGCTACTGGCACCCTGACGGTGACGGTGCACGACGATGCACCTGTTGCCAACCCGGGTTCGGTGGACGTGGTGCTGCCTGAGCAGGACACCAACGTCATGTTGATCCTGGATATCTCAAGCAGCATGACCGCTAGCAGGGTTGCCGGCATGAAGGCGGCAGTAACCGAACTGCTCGATACCTATGCAGGGCTCGGAAATGTCGCGGTACAGATCGTGGTGTTCGGCACCGCTGCAGGCACCCAGGCCTGGGGGACTTCATGGGGTGACATCGACGCGGCGAAGGCATATGTCAATGGCATCAACGCAAACAGCCCTGGAACCAACTATGACGCTGCCCTGCTCAAAGCGATGGACGCATTCGATGATCCAGGCAAGATCGCTGGAGGCAAGAATGTCTCCTACTTCCTGACGGATGGTGAGCCAAATCAGAACAGCAACTGGGGCATTCCTGGTTCAGCTGGAAACGGCATCAATGATGCGGAAGAGGCCGCATGGAAAGACTTCCTGGAAGCCAACCAGATCCTCTCCCAGGTATTTGGCATGGAGGTTCCGACGGGTCAGCAGGCCAATGCACGCGGCAACATGGACCGCATCGCCTATGACGGTATCAACAACGAAGACACCGATTCCGTCTTTGTGAATGATATCGACGACCTGCCGCCCATCCTGCGCGACTCAGCCATTGATGCTTCCAAGGGTGCAGTGGTGGATATGGACGGCACTCTGGGCGGGAACTCTGGTCTTGGTGCCGATGGCGGCGGATTGCTCGACATCACCGTCAACGGCCGGACCTACCATGACGACGGAAGCGTGACGGGTGGTGCTGCCAACGGCTTGTTCGATGCGGCGACCAACACCTGGAACATCCTCACCGAAGGTCCAAATGGCTCCGTCAATACCGGAGGCCGGCTGATCGTCAACATGGAGACGGGGGAGTACAGCTACACCCCGCCGATCATCGATTCGGGCACTCGGGTCGAGGACATCGGCTTCACACTGATCGACAACGATGGCGACACGGCGTCGTCGACGTTGACCATCACGGTCCATCCGGTGGGCACCGTCCTTCCGAATAGTGCAGATGGCGGAACGTCATTCGCCTTCCATGGTGACGAAAGCATCACGGGAGTGACGGGCGAACAAGCGCATGCCTTGCCGGCGTTGAGCGATCTGGTCGTGTCGTACGGGAGTGGAAGCCTGGATGCATCGCTGCCTGGCGGCGACATGCAGACCTTCTCCGGTCCGCTTACGCCGGTCGCGATGCCATTGCCCCTGGTGCATCCGCTGGATGAGCTGTACCAGCATCATCAAGCGATGGTGTGACGCATCTGGAGCCGGGTTGGCCAGCGGCCCATCCGGCTCCATCGGAATTGATGGCGCGGTACGCGCCCCGCAAGGGCTGGACGTTCCCGCTTTCCTGAAGAATCGAGGTCAAGAAATGAACAAGAAACTCCTGACAAGCATGCTGGCGGTTGCACTGTTGGCTCCGTTTGCGAGCCATGCCCAAAGTCGCAGCAGCGCGGCGGATATCAATCCGAACGGGCTGGATTACAGTGACGTGACGATGGAAGTCCCCGACTACGACGAACCATTCCAGCGCGACGGACGGCGCGTTCCAACTGCTCAGATCCTGAGCGTGAAGCCGGGGATCAACGAAGGGCAGGTACGCGAGCTGCTGGGTGCGCCGCTGTCCACCGAGAGCGGTGAGCGGGGGTCTGAATGGAACTACAACCTCAAGCTAGACGTGGCTGATGAAGATTTCATCGTTTGCCAATACAAGGTGGTGTTCGAAGCCGACGGAACAACCGTGCGGGAGACCTCCTGGCGGCGTTACCAGTGCAGACTGGCGATGGCGGCATTGGCCCCGCAGACGAAGCCAGCGACGCCTGAACGGATCGATCTGTCGGGCGATTTCCTGTTCGACTTCGATAAGGACCTGCTCAGTGTCGAGGGCACGCAGGTTCTCGACGGCGTAGCCGCCAAGCTGCTTGGAAACAACAGCAAGGCCGACATCGTTGGCCATACCGACCGGCTTGGTAGCGCTGCCTACAACCAGCGATTGTCCGAGCAGCGTGCGCAAGCGGTGGCTGCGTACCTGGTGGATCGTGGCATCGCCGTCGACAGAATTACCGCGTCTGGACGTGGTTTGGCTGAGCAGGTCAAACAGTGCGAAGGGGAGCGTTCCACCCCCGAGCTGCGCGCCTGCCTCAAGCCCAACCGCCGCGTCGCCATCACCATTGCACCGGTCGATTGACCGAGATTGGAACGGGGATGGAAGCACGCAGATCCTTCCTTGTTGCGGGCCGCCACAGCGGCCCGCTCTTTTTGTGTTGGATGTCGAATCCGACGGCTGTTGATGGCGGCGCCCGAATCGGGAAGTTGCCGGGCGGACGTCGGCGTTCGGTGTGTTCATCAGCCAATCCTCGACTGTAAAAACAAGTATCTGAAATGAAGAATCTCTTTATGGATCGCCATGCGTTGGCTCGATGGGTGGCAGTCCTGCTTGTCGTCCTGACCAACGCCGCACCGGCAGCGGAGCTGACGCGTTCTGTCACGCCGGGGCAGCAGGACTTGGCGGGCCCATCGCTACCGATGGTGCTGGAGCTTGGCCAGGCAGTGGAAATGGCCGTGAGCTGGCATCCGAGCATACGCAATGCCGCGGGCTACCTGATGGAGTCGGACGAAGCGATCCGGGTGGCGCGCGCCGGCTACTACCCGCAACTGCGTGCAGGGCTGGGCTCGGACTGGCGCAACCGCGCTCTGTCGGGATACGACAGTCGCAGCGTTCATCAGCTGACCGTCTCCGCCTCCCAGATGCTCTACGACTTCGGCAAGGTCTCCAGCGATGTTGATCGTGCACGAGCCGACCGCGAGGGTTCACAGGCGAGAGTCCTGATGGCGATCGATCAGCTTGTGCAGGAAACCGCGCACGCGTGGATCGAAGTCAGTCGTTACGAGGCGCTGTTGGAACTCGCCAAAGCACAGCGTTCGGGTGTGGGGTCGATCGCTGATCTGGCACGCGAGCGTCGCGCGAAGGGAGCCAGTCCGTTGTCTGATGAACTGCAGGCTCAAGCACGTGAAGAAGCTGCATCCGCCAATCTTCTGGACGTCACCGCTCAGTTGGAACGTTGGCGTCTGCAACTGCGGCAGCTCACCGGTGCGCCACGATTGCCCGTAACGGAAGGCCTGGCGGACACGCAACTCGCAGGTGCCTGCGACACCGTTGGGGGCGATGCCGGGCCGCAGTCAGTGCCGGCGGTACTGATCGCTCAGGCGCAACTTCGCGCGGCGCAGGCGGATGTGGAAAATGCTCGCGCACAGAGCCGGCCGACCTTGTCCGTGGATGGCGCTGCAAGCCGCGGCCTGAATGCTGACTCACGCATCAACAGGCCCTACGACGCGTCGATCTCGCTGAACGTGACGGCACCTCTTTACCAAGGTGGCGGTAACGCCGCGCGGCGACGGGCATCTGGCCATTCGCTGTCAGCGGCAGAGGCGGCACTGGAGCATGTTCGGTTGCAGGCCAGTCAGGAACTGACAGACGCGCGGTCACGCGCGAAGGGTTATGCAGGCCGCAGAAGCGTGTTGGACGAGCGTACCGGCAGCATCGAACATACGCGGGACCTGTACCGGCAACAGTACCTTGATCTGGGAACACGTTCCTTGTTGGACCTGCTCAATGCTGAGCAGGAGTTCCATGGTGCGAAGGTGGAAAGCGTGAACAACATGCTCGATCTGCAGCGCATGCAGGTGGATTGCCTGGCTGCAGGTGGAGGTCTGCGTCGTGCTTTCCGTCTGGATGGCCACACGCTGGCTGGCGTGGAGCTGACCCCATGAGCGTTTCCGCAGGAGCCGGGGCAAACGTCCCGCAAGACATGAACGGCTGGGTCGATGCGATCCTGTGCGTGGCGAATCACTACCGCATCGATTGCTCGTCTGAAGCGATTCGTATTGCCGCGGCATGGGATGGCAAGGTCGGTGAGCGGCGGCCGGTGGAGCAGCGCGTGCCGCAGCTGGCACGCCAGGTTGGACTGGCGTTGCGCTGGGTGGCGCCGGAACCCAGCCGCCTGACCCCATGGCGCCTGCCTTTGATGGTGCAGTTGAACGACGGACAGGTCGGTGTTGTGACGGCCATGACGGCGACGGGGTTCACCCTGGAGCTTGGTGGCGATAACGGCCTGCTCACCACATTGGATGCTGCGACGCTGGGCTCGGCGGTGGTCCGCATGGCAGTGGCACGCCCGATGCGCTCGGTGCCGGACAGTCGCGTCGATGAGTACATCAAGCCGTTCGAACCGGGCTGGTTGCGCCAACTGGTATTGGCCGACATGCGGCCATACTGGCACATTCTTCTGGCATCGCTGGTCACCAATGTTCTCGGTATCGCCAGCATCCTGTTCTCGATGCAGGTGTACGACCGGGTTGTACCGGCCCAGTCGATGCCAACGCTGTACGTGCTGTTCGGCGGAGTGCTGCTTTCAATGGTGTTCGCTTACGTGTTGCGGCAGGCACGTACGCGGATCACCGATGTATTGGGAAAGCGTGCTGATCTGCGTGTGTCGGACAAGGTGTTTGGCCACGCACTTCGCGTGCGTAACGCTGCCCGGCCAAAATCGACGGGTACGTTCATATCCCAGCTGCGCGAGTTGGAGTCCGTGCGTGACATGCTGACCTCCACGACCATCGCTGCCGTGGCCGACGTACCATTCTTCCTGCTTTTCTGCGTGATGTTCTGGTACATCGCCGGTAGCCTGGTGTGGATTCCGGTGTTGGCAGCGGTGTTCATGGTGTTGCCGGGAATCCTGTTGCAGAAGCGCCTGCGCGCACTGGCACAGGAGGGCATGCGCGAGTCGTCGCTGCGCAATGCGATGTTGGTCGAGGCGGTGCAGGGGATAGAAGACATAAAGCTGCTGCAGGCAGAGTCCAGATTCCAGACGCATTGGAACCATTACAACGAGATCAATGCCGATACCGGCATGAAGCTGCGCGACCTGACAAGCACACTGAGCAACTGGTCCCAGATCGTCCAGACCGGTGTGTTCACCGTCGTGGTGTTCGTGGGGGCACCCATGGTGATGGAGGGCGACATCACTACCGGCGTGCTTGTGGCTGCCTCGATGCTATCAAGCCGCATGTTGGGCCCGCTTGCCAGCCTGACCCAGATCCTCAGCCGCTGGCAGCAGGCGCGCATTGCGAAGGAAGCATTGGATAACCTGCTGCGGATGCCGGTGGACACCCCGGACCACGGCAAACGCATCCATCGCGCGTCGCTGGCTGGCAGCTACGTGTTCACCAATGCGCTATTCAGCCATGACGGCCAGCAGCCGGCACTGAAGATTGGGGGGCTGAGAGTCCGGCCCGGCGAACGGATCGCGATCCTTGGTCGCAATGGTGCTGGCAAATCGACGTTGCTGCGGGCGTTGTCCGGAATGATGGAGCCCCAGTCCGGTCATGTACTGCTGGACGATACGCCGCTCTCACATATCGATCCTGCGGATGTCCGAAGGGATGTTGGTTTCCTCTCACAGGAGTCCCGTCTGTTCCATGGAACCTTGCGCGAGAACCTGATGATGGGGGCGCCAACAGCGACCGATGAGGAACTGATGATGGCGCTGCGCGCAGGCGGCGCGTGGTCGTACGTCCGCGCCCTGGCCGATGGCCTGGACCACATGGTGCTGGAAGGAGGCCTGGGCCTGTCCGGTGGCCAACGCCAGAGCCTGATGCTGGCACGGTTGCTGGTGCGAAATCCGAACGTGCTACTGCTGGATGAGCCCAGCGCGTCGCTGGATGAGGCGGCCGAACAAGGGGTCATCCAGACACTGGCAGGAATGCCTGAGGCCACGACGATGGTCATTGCCACGCATCGCATGGCGATGCTGCAACTGGTGGAACGCGTGTTGGTGGTCGACAACGGCCAGGTGCTGCTGGATGGGCCTCGCGATGAGGTCATCGAGAAGCTGCGCGGCAAAGCTGTGGGAACCACCAGGGCCTCGCGAGCCAAACCCGCGTACAAGCTCTCGGTGGGGAACGTCAGGATGAGGACCCGGGATGAACAGGTTGCCCAGGGTAGCGAAGGCGCGGATGGCAGCGACGCACCGGAGGAGGGGAAGGCATGAGCGCATGGAAGGCCGATAACCTGTCAGGTAGCGACGAGGTCCGCGCTACGGGTTCCTCCAGGGTAGTGCTATGGATCAGCGGGTTTCTGTTGCTGTTCCTGGCCTGGGCGTGGTGGTTTGAGATCGATGAAGTCTCAAGCGGTACGGGCAAGGTCATCCCGATTTCGCGTGAGCAGATGATTCAATCACTGGAAGGCGGCATCCTGGCTGAGTTGAACGTGGCCGAGGGCGACATCGTCGAGAAAGACCAGGTGCTGGCGCAACTGGATCCTACTCGCGGCGAATCCAGTGTCGAGGAAACAGCGGCGAAGTATCGCGCTGCATTGGCGAGTTCGGTCCGTCTGCAGGCGGAAGTGGAGGGTGCGACGGTCTTGCACTTCCCTGAAGAGCTGGCCTCCGCGCACTCGGAGCTGATTGCCAGCGAAGGCGCATTGTTCAGGTCAAGGCGTGCCAGCCTGGCCGAGTCGCTTGGGGGGCTGCAACGTTCGCTGGACTTGGTGAGCCGCGAACTGCACATCACCGAGTCGCTGCTGGCAACGGGTGCAGCCAGCAGTGTGGAGTTGCTGCGCCTGCAGCGACAGAGTTCAGAGCTGCGTTTGAAGATTGCCGAGGTGCGCTCGGAGTACATGGTGCGCAGCCGCGAGGAACTGGCGAAGGCGAATGCTGAGGTTGAGTCGTTGTCCTCGGTGGTCCGCGGACGCGCTGATTCGTTGACGCGACTGACGCTGCGTTCCCCGGTACGCGGCGTGGTGAAGGATGTCGAGGTAACTACCATTGGTGGCGTGGTGCCGCCAAATGGACAGGCGATGGTGATCGTGCCGTTGGGTGATCAATTGTTGGTTGAAACCAAGGTCTCGCCGCGCGACATTGCTTTCATTCATCCCGGGCAGGAGGCCTTGGTGAAGATCACCGCCTACGACTATGCCATCTACGGTGGGCTCTCCGGCAAGGTTGTCACCATTTCGCCAGATACCATCCGCGATGAGGTCAAACCCGAGGTCGTCTACTACCGTGTGTTCATCCGGACTGATAGCGATGCGCTGCGAAACAAAGCAGGGAAAGAGTTTCCGATCGTGCCGGGCATGATAGCCACGGCAGATATTCGCACCGGTAGCAAAACCATATGGCAGTACCTTGTCAAACCGTTGAATCGTGCTGGCGAGGCGCTGCGTGAGCGTTGATCGCGCAACCATCGTGGCATGGCAACCATGCCTGGGAACGGCACGGTGGGAATATGAGTGGGGAACCCGGCATGTCCATGTCTCTATCTGGGGGCCTCGACGGCAGCGAACTGTTGAAGCCAACCGCGTGCAGATAGTTGTATCAACTGATCGGGCAACCTTGAATGCCTTCTGAAAAGCTGCGCCGTTTGGCTGAACTCATCGACGGTTTCGAGAAGGACGTACCGCTGTTGTCTTCCTGCCAGCGGCATGACCGGCTCACCACCATACTGCGATTCACCATGCGAGTCGGGGTAGTTGGTGATACCCGTGTTGATTACGAGATTGATCGCCTTCTGCTACGGGCATGCAATGCAGCGTTGTCGCCAACGAACTCAGACACTATCGTCGTGTAGGTGGCCAGGATCGACAGGATGCTGCAACGCTTGTGTTGCCCGCGGAGTAAGGTGCTGGCAGACAAACTTACTCCCTTGCAGGAACGGCGGGCACCCAGACGCCGGCTGACTGTTACATTTTAGAAGTTGGAACGTGCGAGCCGACGATGAATACGATTGGGTCAAGGAGGCAGAAGGGTGGATGACAATGTCGCGACGTCCAAGACGAGTCAGCCGGCCAAGGGACTGGGCTCATGGCATCAAGTGTTGAAGTGGTTGCGGAGCGTGCCGATTGCCGACGCGGTCGATCGTAGAAATGCGGCAATGCTTCAGCTTATTTCTTTTCTGCTGGCGGCATTGCCCGCGGGAGCTTGGTGCTATCGGGCTTTCCTGGTGGATATTCCATGGAGGCCGGGTGAGATCGCCAACATGGCGCTGTCCTTGTCGGTGAGCTTCATTTCCGCAATTAGCTTTGTGCTGGTACGCAAGGGAAGATTCAAGGCGGCCTCATACGCACTGTTGTGTGTTTTCGTTGCGACGATCATTCCTGCGTACTTGATCTCGGGTTTTGGCGCACAGCGCTTTGAACAACCGGTGTTGGCAATCTGGATGGCGATTGCTGCGTTGGTTGTGGGGCGTGCGGCGCTATGGACGATGTTCTTCAGTATTGCGCTCGCATTCGCCTTGGGCATAGGTATCGACATCGGGAGGCAGGGCAGCGCGGTCGAGCTCGCTGGCGATGCGGCCTTCAGTACCGCGATGTTCCTGATGATCTCGGTGGTGCTGGATCGGACCTCAGTCGCTCTCCGCGAAAGCCTCCAGGAGGCGAAGGCGCGCGGAGATGCATTGGTTGCGTCCAATCTGCGACTGACCGAGGAGATGGCGGAGCGGGAGCGCACGTTCACTCAGCTGATTCAAGCTCAGAAAATGGAAGCGGTCGGAAGGCTTGCCAGTGGCGTTGCGCATGACTTCGGGAATGTTCTGGCAGTAGCCAGTGGCTACGTACATATCGGACTGCATTCCCGGGATGAAGCGAAGATGCAGGAATCCCTGATGGGTGCGGATCTGGCGATGAAGCGTGCAACATTGCTGAATCGTCGGCTGCTATCGTTGGTCCGGCAGGAGGAAGGGGCGGAAGAGTGGTTCGATCCCGGAGAAGCGTTGAAGGCGCTGTTGCCGATGATTCGGCAATTGATGGGCGCGCGGGTGGAGATAGAAGTCGCAGCGGATGAGGGACTGCCGGCCGTGTTGTTCGACCGACTGCAGTTCGATCTCATGATCCTGAATGTCGCTGCCAATGCGGATCATGCGATGCCTGATGGCGGGGAATTCTTCCTTCGCGCGTACATGGATGACAATCGGTTGGTGTTGGGATTGGCAGACTCTGGAGAGGGCATGGAGGGGGAGGTGCTGGCACAAGCATTCGATCCGTTCTTCACCACCAAGCCGCGCGGAGAAGGGAGTGGACTTGGTCTTTCTGTCGTTCGTGATCTTGTCGAACGGGCTGGTGGTAGCGTGAACGCAGAAAGTCGGTTGGGCATTGGGACAACGATTTTCGTCCGCTTTCCTGATTACCTGTTGGAGCCGAGTCAGGCCTGACATCGGTCCAACAGGGATTTCGAGATTCGAGCGGGCAAGGGTTCGTCACGGTGAGCAACCGTTTGCGCAACAGACGCATTCTGAATTCCCTGCGCTATGGTCGGGGTGCCACCGCCTGGAGGCCATTCGGTTGGTTCGCTCATCTGGTCTGGCGGTAGCTTTGGTGGAGGCGAAGCCTTGCCGACGGCCATCTGCGCCCCGTGATCCGCATTCAGGCGTGGAATGCCGAGTGAGCCGCATACCCCTCCCAAATAGCTGTCGGAGACCTGAGACGGTTCCGCAAGCTTGCGTAGCGGAGCATTCCAGACCGCAGCGTAGGATTCTTTGAAAAGTAGTGCGCTCACTGTCCGGAGGAACTGGGAAATTCTCCATGCCCCACTGTCTAATTGGAATTCAACTTGAACTGCTTCCGATCCCTTGCAATCGGCTCTGCATGAGTTCCAGCAACGCCCGAACCCGCGCGGTGACCGAATGACGGTGACTGTAGGCGCCAAGCAACTGCAGTGGTGCAGGATTCAGATCCAGCTGCACTTCCTGCAATCGGCCCGCGGCAAGATCTTCCTGGCATGGGTAGGCAGCAACGATTGCGAAGCCGAGGCCCTGACGCGCGGCCGCTACCGCAAGTTCCCCACTGTTGACGCGATAGCGGCTACGGACAGGGACCTTCACGATTTCGCCCGTAGTGTCGAGAAACTGCCATGGCTGGCCCTTCAGAGCGCTCAAGGTGGTAATGCAAGGCAAGGACTTGAGTTCGCGCACGTGGCGCGGCATCCCGGTCTGGGCCAGTAAAGCGGGCGCTGCAACCACAATGCTGGGCAAGGTCGCCAGTTCGCGGGTGATAAACGCGCTGTCATCCTGACGACCCCGGTGGAAGACGATGGAGAGGTCCATGTCTTCCCGCAACACTTCCACGCCGGTTGGACGCGTGTCGCATTCCAGTTCAATACCGGGATGAAGACTGCAGAACTCGGCAAGGATCGGAGCCAGCAGCCTCGGCGCTTCATTTGGCATGCACATCCTGAGAGGCCCCTTCAATTCGCGCTGTACTGCGCCGAGCTCCTCCTCCGTGGCGAGCAAAGTGTCGAGTAGCGGTTTGGCGCGCTCGTAAAGCAGCCTCCCGGCTTCGGTCATGCGCAGATGGCGGGTGCTGCGCTCCAGCAAGCGAACTCCCAGTCTTCGCTCCAACGAGGCGACGTGACGACTGACGTTGGACGATGGCAGGGCCAGCAGGCGCGCTGCGCCGGAAAAGCTCTGCTCATCTACTACGGCCACGTAGACGCGGACGGTATTCAGGTCGAGGGTGCTGCGCATGATTATCCCGTTTTGGGTATGAAAGCTGTTCATGCAGGCATGCTAGTTCGCAAAATTGGCAGGGTCTAGGATGCACTCCCGCCCGATGGATGCCCTTCAACGGCGTGTCTGGGCGAATTGAACAGGAGTGACCGGAATGGAAATTGGAATACTTGGTGGCGGAATCGCAGGCTTGAGCGTGGCGCTCGCCCTGCATAAGCAGGGACACACCCTTCGCCTATATGAGCGGCGGTCCGGGCCGGCGACGATGGGAGCTGGGGTGACACTTTGGCCAAACGCTGGCTTCGTGCTGCAGGAGTTGGGGCTGCTGGAGGATGTCGGGGCCGTGGGCGGTCGGCCGTTGTCAGTGAACCGCAAAGACCCCGCTGGTGACTCGTTGGGGGGCCTGGATATCACGCTGCTGGACCAGATCATGGGATACCCGACCCATACGATCCTGCGGCGGGATTTGCAGGCGGTACTGCTGGCGCATGTCGCGCGGGCAGGTATCCCGGTGGAGTTTGGGTATCGAGCGGCAGCGATTGAGTTGGATGCCAGCGGGAGGGCCGTGGCGTGGTTCGAGAACGGGAAGAGTATCCGTCCAGATCTGCTGATCGGCGCCGATGGCCGTATGGACTCGGTGGCGCGCAGGTTCGTTGCAGGCGACAACGCGCCAATCTATCAGGGGTTCGTGAACTGGATTGGCGTTGCACGAGGGAATGATGCGCTGGTGAGCGAGATCGGGATCCAGGATTACTGGGGGTCTGGCGATCGATTCGGTTGCGTCGCGATCCGGAAAAATCTGGTGTACTGGGCGGCCGCGCAGGCGCGGTCATTGCCTCAGGCGACACCCGCGACGGATATGCGCAAAGAGGTCATGGATATTTTTGCAGGATGGCCCGAGCCTGTCGCCCGCCTCATCGAGGCCACGCCGGCGCACTCCATCCAACTGATTGCCGTGCACGACCTGGAGCCGCTGCAGACATGGAGCCGAGCAAATGTACTGCTTGTCGGAGACGCGGCGCACGCGCCGCTGCCAACCTCGGGCCAGGGCGCCTGTCAGGCATTGGAAGATGCCTGGCATCTGGCGCGGTGCCTGGAAGGGAGCGGTGGTCCCCTTGATGAAGCATTGCTGCGATTCGCTGCGGTACGAGGACCCAAGACAAAAAAATTGGCAGAGCAGGGCCGGATGTTCGCGCACGGCCTTTTCGCACAAGACCCCGAGGCCTGCCGCGTTCGCAATGAACGCGCCAAGGCATCGGATGCAGTGCGTGATGCGCAGGCAATGGCGGCAGGATGGTCGCAGGGTTTGCCGATGGGGAGCTGCGCTGGCAGCGTGCCGGTGAACGGCGTCGATAGTCTGTATCGCCTGTGAGGGTGCCAACCGCAGGAAACTGCTGCAGAGTTCAAGCGTGGTGTGGATGAGCAGGCAAGCCATCCGGGTGTGAGCTGCGCCCATAGTGTGGGACTATTGGTTTCCAGCGTCACGGGAAGCAATTTTTTACGTTTCCTGATGAAAGCCGCTGCGAGATCACCGCACCGACTGTGGCACCCGTCGCAGCTTGCTGATGTCATAGCCCATGGCCTTGATGCGCTCCACCGCGTTCTGATAGTCCGCTTCCGAAACCTGCGGGGTGCGCGCCATGTACCAGACGTAGTCGCGTTTGCTGCGGGCGACGATGGTCTGGCTGTAGCCCTCGTCCACCCAGGCGATGATGTATTCGGCCTGGATCGGCCAGATGAACTGCATGCCCCAGACTGCGCCCTTGCCTTCGGCTTCGACCTTGCCGATGGGGTGCATTGATTTCAGCGGCGCCTGGAAACTGCCTTTGCGGTAGGTGAAGGTGATCTGGATACGACCGTCGGGCCGCGGTGCATAACTTTCAACCGCATCGAAGGCTTCGCGTTCCGGTCGCGACGGAATATGCGCGATCACATACCAGTCGCCCATGAAGCGCGGCACATCGACCGATGCGGGGCGCGGGATCGGGCGCGTGTCGAGGTTGCTGCAGCCAGCGCCGAACAAGGCGATGGACAGCATCGACAGCAGCGGGAGGGTTCGCATGCGCGTGTCCTTCTTCAGCGGGGCCGGAACAGGTAGTGCGCCACCAGCCATTGCTGGCCGTCGTCGTAACCGAACAGCTCGGCGCAGGCCATCCAGAACATGCGCCAGCGCTGCCACCAGATACGTGCCGCGGCATCACTGCCGTAGGTCTGCGCCAGCAGCGGCATGAGCTGCTCGCGGGCGGCATCCTGGCGCTGCAGCCAATGGTTGGCGGTGCGTTGATAGTGGCGGCCATCCAGCAGCCAGCGCTGCTGCAGCTGCATGTCACGCTGGAAATGCAGCAGGGTATCGGCAGCCGGCATCAGCCCGCCGGTGAAAAAATGACGCCCCATCCAGTTGTCCTCGCCCATCGTGTCGAACGGATACATATGCGTGCGATGGGCAAAGATATGCACGAACAAGGCGCCATCCGGCTTCAGCCAGCGCGAAATGCGACCGAGCAGGCGCTCGTAGTTGCGTATGTGTTCGAACATCTCCACCGATACACAACGGTCGAAGGTGGCGCTCGGCAGCTGCAGCTGATTGACGTCGATGGTCAGTACCTCGACGTTGGCGAAGCCGCGCGCCTTGCACTGGGCCAGGATGTGCTGGCGCTGGCTATGCGAGTTGGAGACTGCAGTGATGTGTGCGCCAGGATAGCGTTCGGCCATCCACAAGGTCAGCGAGCCCCAGCCGCAACCCAGTTCAAGGATGTGCTGGCCGTTGGCGAGCCCGGCGCGTTGCCCGTACAGCTCCAGCATGGCGTCCTCGGCTTGATCCAAGGTCTCAGTGCCGGTGTCGTAGTAGCAGCTGCTGTACTTCAAACGATGGCCAAGGCAGGCCTGGAAGAAAGCAGCAGGTATTTCGTAGTGCTGGCGGTTGGCAGCATCCACATGCAGGGCGAGTGGACTGCTGGACAACTCGGCGATGCGCCGGCTGAACCGCTCCGATTGCGCTTGCAGGCCTTCCTCCGATTCCTCCTCCAGTCGCTGTGCGCACAGACGGCGGATACCCCAGCGCAGTGCAGCATCCGGTAGCCAACCGCGCTCTGCCCAGCCGGTCAGGCCGGGATCGGCATGGATGGCGGAATCCAGTTGCGTGGCTGCATTCATGGCGATTGCTCCTTGGCAGTGCGAGGAAACCAGGGGAAGAACATCGGGGTGTTGCGCTGGTATGCGCGGTAATCCTCACCGCGGCTGCGTAACGCCTGCTTCTCGGTGAACGGCACGCCGCTCAGGTAGCGCAGGAACAGGTACATCAGCACCGGGCCGGCCCATGCCAGCCACCACAGTGGCGAGCCAATGGCCAGCAGCACGTAGCTGAACCAGTGCAGCCATTCGAAGAAATAGTTCGGATGCCGCGAGTAGCGCCACAGACCCTGCCTGCACGTGCGGCCCTTGTTGGCTGGCACGGTACGGAAGCGCGCAAGCTGACGGTCGGCAACGGACTCGCCGAGCACGCTCAACAACCAGACCAAGCCGGCTGCGATCACCCAACCATAGCCACCGGCGCGCGGATTGCTCGCCACGGCTACAAACGGCAGGGCGAACAGAACTATCAGCAATGCCTGCGCAATGAAGAAGCCGAAGATCTTGCCTTGATGGCCTTGCCAATGCTCGCGCAGATACGTGTAGCGACCATCTTCGGACTCGTGTCGCACGCGCTGCCATAGATGCAGGGCGAGACGGCTTCCCCACAATCCACCGAGCACGGCCAAGCTGATGCGCGACAACACTGCACCATCGCCCAGCCATGCGAGCAATAAAGCGGCAGCCGCCAGTCCTTTGGCCCAGAGCACATCGACGATGCCGATGTTGCGATGGCGGCGCTGCCAGGCCCAGCCCCAGAGCATGATCACCACGGCGTACAACAGCACCCAGCCCAGATTGCTCATGTGGAAGCACCTGTTGGTTGACCTTGTGCAGGACTGCGGCTCCAGCGGCGCGCGCTCGTGACCAGCAGCGTCAGCGCCACGCTCCAGCCAATGCCAAGCAGCAGCAAACCCTGCCAAGCGGGGGCGGGAAAATGCACGACGTCAAAGCCGCGTGCAGCGGATAGATAGGCCAGCGGTGCCAGCAGCAGCCCGAACGTTGCTGGCAGCGCCCAATGCCGTTGCAGGAAGGCCATCGACGAGGTCAGCGTCATTGCAAACGCGGCCCATAGCGCCATGATCCACGGCGGCGGTGCCCAGCCGAACGGCGCAGCGGCGTAGCCGACACGACCGCTTGCCGCTGCAAGCCCATCGACCAGCCAGGCGCAGACCAGCGCGAGCAGCAGCAAGCGCAACTCGACCCGTGGCTGCGCGGCGCTGTAAAGCTGGCTGGCGATGTAGAGCGCTGAAGCAAGCAGCGCCGGCCACTGCCAGCCGCGTCCGGCACCGGCCACGGCACACAGCCAGACCAGTTGGTTGCCCAGCAGGTTGAGCAGGGTCCGGCGCATGTCAGCTGATCTGCCCGGCGTTGGCTGCCGGTTGATATCCGGGGCGGGCCAGCAACAGGTGCGATACGCCGATCGAACGTTCCAGGAAGCCGCCCTCGCAGTACGCAAGATAGAACTCCCAGAGCCGGCAGAAGCGCGCGTCGAAGCCTTGTGCGTGTACTGCAGGCAACTGCGCCATGAAGCGCTGGCGCCAGGCGCGCAGGGTCAAGGCGTAGGAGTAGCCGAAGTCGTGCTGGGCCACCAGCTGCAGATCGCTGGCCCGCGTCTTCGCCGTCATGATGGCGCTGATCGAAGGGATGAAGCTGCCGGGGAATACGAAGCGCTTGATGTAGTCCACGCTGCGCCGTGCCTGCTCGTAGCGATGGTCTTCAATGGTGATCGCCTGCAGAAGCGCAATGCCATCGGGCTTGAGCAGGCGCTGCAGCGTGGCCATGTAGGTGTCCAGATATTCGGCTCCGATGGCCTCGATCATCTCGATTGAAACCAGCTTGTCGTACTGGCCATCAAGATCACGGTAGTCCTGCATCAGCAGGGTTATCCGGTCCTGCAGCCCGGCCTCGCGCGCGCGTTGCGCGGCCAGTGCGTGCTGCTCCGCAGAGATCGTGGTGGTGGTGACATGGCAGCCGTAGTGCTTCGCCGCGTGCAGGGCGAAGCCGCCCCAGCCGGTGCCGATCTCGATCACGCGATCTCCTGCTTGCAACTGCAATTGCTGACAGATGCGGTCGAGCTTGCGCTGCGAGGCTTGCTCCAACGAGGTGTTCTGGTCGGCAAACAGAGCCGACGAATACATCAGGTCCGGCGACAGGAACAGCGCGAAGAAATCGTTGCCCAGGTCATAGTGCGCAGCGATGTTGCGGCGGCTGCCTTCGCGGCTATTGCGGCGCAGCCGGTTCCAGCCGCGCAGCAGCCAGCCGCCGATACGTGCTGGACCGCGTTCCATGCCATCGAGCAGGTCGCGGTTGCGCACCAGGATGCGCACCAGCGTGACCAGGTCATCGCAACGCCAGTCGCCGTTGATATAGCTCTCGCCAGCGCCAACGCTGCCTTGTGCGGCCACCTTGCGGTAGAACGCTGGATCATCGATGGTCACCGTTGCCTGCAGTTGTGCTGCAGCATCGCCGAGCACCACCTCGCCGAGCACGTCGTGCACACGCAGACAGCCCTCACGCAATGGTGCGAGTTCGGCCAGCAGCCGGCGGCGCAGCAGTGCATCCAGCACACTGGGCTGTGGCAGGGCCACCGAGGAAGTCATCTGGTTCATCGCGTTTTCTCGGGGAGGGAAGGATGGTCATGGACCGGGTTGCGCTTGAGCCACAGCCGCAGTGCCTGCCAGTGGATGGCGGCGACCACCTGCAGCGTCATCAGCGGGTAGCAGGCCAGCACCCGCGCCAAGCCGGCGCCATTGAGCGGGTGGCGCTGCATGGACTGGGTGGCGTCGAACTGGCGCAGGCCTTCGCGCCAGACCTGCATATGCACCTGCAGGTCGTCGCCGGGCGCGCTGAGGCGCCAGTCGTAGCGGCAATCCATCGCCATGAACGGCGAAACATGGAAGCACTTGTCGAACTGCCAGCGCAGTGCGCGGCCTTTGCTGAGCGCGGTGGCCGCGGGCAGTACATAGGCGTGGCGTTCTTTCCACGGCGTGTTGGTGATCTCCGCCACGATGCAGTCCAGGGTGATGCCATCGGCCTGGTAGCAGTAGTAGAAGCTGACCGGATTGAACACGTGGCCGGCAACGCGCAGATGCGTGAGCAGGCGCACCGGTCCGGCCGGCCGATGGCCAAGCACGGTGGCTGCATGGGCCCGCACCGCATCTGCCAATGGCAGCGTGGGATCGCCGAAGTAGTCACTGCGGCGGAACTCAGCCAGGTTGCGACGGTTCACCGACCACAGCCAGCGCCCGGCAAAGATCTGCTCCAGTTCGTCCAGGTCCAGCAGCAGCTGGGCGATTGGGTAACGGAAAGCATGCGGGTGCGGCAGGTGCCGACGATGCACCACTTGGCCGATGTAGATGGCGCTTGCAGTCATGTTGCCAGCTCCGCCTGTGGGCGCGGGGAAGCTTTCGGTCTGCGCTCAACCATCGCATCAACCACGCGGCGTGCACTGCGGATACCGTCCTCATGGAAGCCCCAGCCCCAATAGGCACCCACAAACCAGGTACGGCGGCGGCCCTGCACTTCGGCCCAGCGCTGTTGCGCGGCGATGGCAGCGTGGTTGTGTACCGGGTGTGCGTACTGCATGCGGCGCAGCACCTTGGCCGGATCGATCTGCGCGCTGTTGTTGAGTGTCACCACCAGTGGCGTGTGACTTGGCAGGCCCTGCAGCAGGTTCATGCAGTAGCTGACCGTGCATGGCGCGCCAGAACCCCGCGGCACGTGCGCATTCCATGCTGCCCACGCCTTGCGGTTGCGTGGCAGCAGTGATGCATCGGTATGCAGTACCACTTCATTGCGCTGGTAGCCGATGGCGTCCAGCACATCGTGTTCGAGTGGGCTGGCATCGCAGAGCAGCTTCAGCGTCTGGTCGCTGTGACAGGCCATGATCACTTCATCGAAGCTCTCAACACCCGTAGTGCTGTGAACCCGTACTTCCCAAGGTGTGCGTTCGACCTTCAGTACAGGGCACGCAAGCCGCTCTCGTACCTGCCAGCGCGCCCGTAGGGCGTCGACGTAGCGGGCAGAGCCGCCCTTCACAACCCGCCACGGCGCGCGTCCCGTCATCTGCAGCATCTGGTGGTTGGCCATGAACTGGACCAGGTAGCGCGCCGGGAAGTCCAGCACCGTGGCGGTCGGCGAGGACCACAGCGCCGATGCCATCGGCAGCAGGTGTTCCTCGACGAAGGCTTCGCCGTAATGCCGGCTGCGCAGGTACTCGCCCAGCGTGGGACCGGCGCCGCCATCCAGCAGCGCCGGTGCCTCACGGTAGAAGCGGCGCAGGTCGCGCAACATGCCCCAGAAGCGTGGCGACAGCAGGTTGCGCCGCTGGCAGAACAGGCCATCGAGCGATGTCGCGTTGTATTCCACGCCGCTGCGCTCGCTGCGCATCGAAAAACTCATCGTGGTCGGTTGCGATTCCACCCCAAGCTCATCGAACAGTGCGCTCAGCAGCGGGTAGTGCTGCGGGTTGAAGACGATGAAGCCGGTATCCACCGCCATCCGCACCCCGTCGACCTGCAGATCATGGGTGTGGGTGTGTCCGCCAAGATAGTTGTTCGCTTCGAACAAGGTGACGTCATGCGCGCCATCCAGCCACCAGGCGCTGGCCAGCCCGGCAATTCCTGAACCAATGACGGCAATACGCATGTCAGTTCCTCGCCTTGGCCAGCACCCAGGCCGGGATCGGCTTGAGCTCCTTGACCAGGCCCAGCATCGCCATCACCCGCAGGCCATACCAGGTCAGGTCGATCTCCCACCACCGGAATCCCTGGCGCACCGTGCCGGGGAAGAAATGGTGGTTGTTGTGCCAGCCCTCACCGAACGTGAGCAGCGCCAGCCAGAAGTTGTTGCGGCTGTCATCACGGGTGTCGAAGCGGCGGCGGCCAAAACGATGGGCCAAGGAATTGATGGTGACGGTGGCGTGGAACAACACCACGGTGGAGATGAAGAATCCCCAGACCAGCAATTGCATGCCGGAGGTCTGCAGGGCCGGTGCCCAGCGTTCAAGCGCCGCGCCCAATGCATAAAGGGAGGCAGCGAGCAGCAGCGGTACCACGGTGTCGAAGCGGTCCAGCCAGCGTAGTTCCGGAAAACGGGCAAGATCCGGAACGCGCTGCAGGTCGGTGGCGAAGGCTTCGCGGGTCAGGAACCAACCGACGTGGCTGCGCCAGAACCCTTTCTGCTGCGGAGAATGTGGGTCCAGCGGCTGGTCGGCGTGCCGGTGGTGGTGCCGGTGGTGCGCCGCCCACCACAGTGGCCCGCGTTGCACGCTGGACGCACCGACAAGGGCGAACAGGAACTGCACCGCGCGCGATGTCTGGAAGGTGCGGTGGGAAAAGTAGCGGTGATAGAACGCGGTGATCGCGAACATCCGCACGGCATACAGGGCCACCGCGATGCCAATCGCCGTCCACGACACACCCACCCAGATCACCCCCAGGCAGCCGATGTGCAGCAGCGCGAAGGGCAGGGCGCGCATCCAATCGATGCTATCGCCTGGTTGCGCTTCGCCGGCGACATCAGCGCTACCGGCGGTGTCGAACCAGCGCTGGAGCGTACGCAGCAGGGCCACACGTCGGCGGGGAAGAGGCGCTGCGGATGCCATGGCGCGTATCTCGAGAGGTTTTCTACCCTTCTCTACGGCGCGCGGCGCTGATTGGATGCAGCGTAATGAAGATTCCATCAGGATCCGCCCCGCGTGGCGGCACAGCGCGACACCAGCGCCTGCTGCAGCTCGGCCTGCCAATGCGCCGGCGGACGCTCCACTGCCTTCTGTGCGAAGCGCACCGTCACCACCGGGTAGTCACCGCGGGCATCGCGCAGGTTGCTGGTACCGTGGAACTCCAGCAGGCGCCGATCGGCATCGGCGTAGACCAGCGCCAAACGCGGCGCGACCACCCCGTACCAGGCATCCAGCTGCACCTGGATCGACTGGGCATCCAGCCCTTGCCAGCGGATGCTGCCGACACGCTGCACCTGCACCGGGTAGTAGCGCTGGCGGCTGGAGACCAGGAACTGCAGGTTGAGCCGCTCGCCCTGCATCAACTGCTGCCAGTGCGCGCGCACGGCGGCGTCGAACCCGGCATCGATCACCGCATCGGCCGGAAGCGGAAGCCGCTGCGCCCGCGTTTTCGCCGTCGCGTCCTCTTTCCAGTTCAGTTGTACAACGCCTCCCGTCGCAGCAACGCTGGCGGCCTGGCCACTACGGCGATCCTCCCAGCGATAGCTGGGGGCCTGGGCGGAACCGTTGACCTGCATGTGCTTGCGCGCGAAGGGCAGGCCGTCGGGGCACAGGTATTGGACCCAGCGCTCGGCTGCGTCCCCGGCGCCGCGTTGCCAATGCACCTCGCGGTAGGCCACTGCCCCGTCGCGGGTCGTGGCAACGCCTTCACCGCGTAGCAGCGGCGCGGCCGACGCCATGATGGGCAGGAACAGCAACAGGCAGGCCATGCGCATGGGGGCATCCCGGAATGAGCTCTCCCTGCCTACGGGCGAGGCCAGCCGCTGGATGCAGGCACGGCGCTGCATCCAAACGCCGCCACCACGCGTAGGAAGGACACCACATTCACTGCAGCCCTGCCCACGCAGATGTACCCTGATCCCCGCAACCTCCCTTCCCCCTTAGACACCGCCCGGATCGTGTCCAGTTCACAGCAGCTGAGCAAAGAGCCAATGAACTGGGCCGGTGACATGGACGGTGTGGCGCGGCTGCGCGATCGCGACTGCTTCATGCGCATCTACGACCACTTCATGCCGCGCCTGTGCGTCTACCTGCGTGGCCTGGGTGCCCCGGAGGCGGTGGCCGAGGAACTGGCGCAGGAGTGCCTGCTGCGCTTGTGGCTGCGGGCCGCGGAATTCGATCCAGCACAGGGTGCGCTGAGTACCTGGCTGTACCGCATCGCGCGCAACCTGCATATCGATCGTGTCCGTCACGAGCGCAGCTGGACGCTGGTGCAGGCGGCGGTGGAGAACGCGGCCGCGGCCGATGTGCTTGATCGCAGCAGCGCCGAGCAGTTCGCCGATCATGCGAGGTTGCGCCAGCGCATCAACGAGTTGTCGGCGGTGCAGGCGCGGCTGGTACGGATGTCCTATTTCGAAGCAAAGAGCCACGGCGAGATCGCGCAGGCGTTGGGAATGCCCTTGGGTACGGTCAAATCACATCTGCGGCGGGCCTTCCTGCTGCTGCAGTCCAAGGTCGGGGGGGCGTCATGAATCCGCACCACCACCTGCATGAGTCCACCTTGATGAGTTACGCCGCCGGCGCGCTGCAGGCGCCGTTGAGCATTGTTGCCGGTGCCCACCTTGAACAGTGCCCGCACTGTCGCCAGCGCCTGCGTGATGCCGAAGCGTTTGGCTCGGCGTTGCTGGAACAGACCCAGCCCGTGCTCGACGATGCGCGGCGCGACACACTGCGCGCCGCCATGCTGGCCCAGCTAATGGACGTGGACCCGCCCGCGGTGCCGGCACCGGCGCGGCAGGCGCCGCCGGAGCGACCACAGGCCGACCCGGAGTATCTGCCGGCATCGCTGCATCCGTATTTCGGCGACTCGCTGGCGAGCCTGCGCTGGCGCTGGATGGCGCCGGGCGTGCATTGCATCCGTGCACGGCAGATGCCGTCGCTGATCATGTTGAAGATCGCGCCGGGCAAATGCCTGCCCATGCACAGCCATGGCCGCAGTGAACTCACCCAGGTCCTGCGTGGTTCGTACAACGACGCGCTGGGGCTGTTCGCTCCCGGCGATGTGGCGGACCTGGATGCCGAGGTGGAACACCAGCCGGTGACCGCGCCCGGTGTGCCGTGCATCTGTGTTTCGGCGCTGGATGCACCGCTGGTATTCAGTGGCTGGTTGGCACGCAAGGTGCAGCGCTTCGTCAAACTCTAGTTCGTACGGAGGGGCCAACGGTGAACGATGGCGGGCGCCTGAAGATCGTGTTGACCGGAGCCAGTGGGCTGGTTGGTCAAGGCGTCGCGTTGGCCTGCGCTGGCTCCGTGCATGTAAGGCGCACGGTCGCGCTGGTGCGACACGCTGGCGGCCTGGTGACGGCAACCGAGGAGTTGGTGCTGGAAGATTTCCTGCAGGCCCATCGTCGCCAGGCTGACCTGGTTGGCTTCGACGCCTGCTTCTATTGCGCCGGCGCCCCGCCCTTGGGCACAGCGGAAGACGTGTACCGGCGGGTCACGCTGGACACCACACTGGCAGTTGCGCAGACCTGGTTCGCAGCCAATCCACAGGGAATGTTCCTGTATGTATCGGGTGCGCACGCCAATCCAGAAAGCCACTTCATGCCCCTGCGCATCAAAGGCGAAACGGAGCGGGCACTGGTCCAACTGCCTGGACGTACGGTGATGCTGCGGCCGGGTGGCGTACGGCCGGTCGCTGGCACCGGCAGCCGGCATGCGCTGTTGAAGCCGCTGTATGTGGTTGGCGGACCAATGATGCAGCTGGCAACAGCTGTCCTGCCGTCGGTGTTTACCAGCAACCTGGTTCTGGGCCGCGCGATGATCGCGTTGGCACGCATGCGTGATCCGCCTGCCGAGGTGGAATGCTCGCAGATCAATCAGCTCGGGGATGCCGACGCAGCCTAGGCCTGCTGCGGCAGCACGCCGACGCACGGGCTTTACCGTTTACAGCAGCCCGGGATTCGCCTGCCAGACCGCGTAGTTGAGCACGCTGGCAAAGCCCACCCAGGCAAGATAGGGCAGCAACATGCAGGCTGCGGCCTTGTGGATGCGCCAGAACGCAATCAGCGTGGCGACGATCAACACCAATAACAGCAGGATATCAGCGAAAGCCAACGCGCCCTGCTTCCAGCCGAAGAACAGCCAGCTCCACAGCGTGTTGAGGCCGAGCTGCAGCAGGTACAGCGTCAGGGCCGGTGTCGCCGCACGCCAGCCGCGCTCTCGCCAGACGAGGAATGCCGCCAGCGCCATCAGCGCATACAAGGCGGTCCACACCGGCCCGAACAGGCTCGCCGGTGGCGCCCATGCGGGTAGTACAAGGTCGGCGTAGAAACTGGCGGCGGAGATGGAGGCGCGGGCACCAAGCGCAGCGGCGAGGAAGGTGACCAGGAACCAGCCAGAGAAGCCAAGGAGCTGTCTAGGTATCTGCATGGCGGTTGCTCGTCCTTTCCGGCGTGATCAGATGCCGCTTCTACGCAGCAGTGCAGGGTTTGGATGCAGTGACGACAGCCTAATGATGCTGATCGGTGCCTGGATCACCCCGGCAGGCCGATCCACCTGCCTTGCATCCTGGCCTGAATCGGGACGGCTTTCAGGACGCGCACGGCTGCATGTGGCAGCCGTGGCGCCCCGGCGCTGATTACTGCTTGTCGATCGCGGAGATCCGTGTCTTGCCGATTCGCCTGCCTTCCAGATCAATCATCTGCAGGCGCCAGCCAGTCGACTCAACGGTATCGCCAGCCACCGGCAGCCGCTCCAGCGCATGCAGGAACAAGCCGGACAAGCTGACATACATCGGGCTTCGTTCCAGCGTGATGCCGGTGATGCGCTCCACGTCCTCTATCGACATGGAGGCATCGACGATCCAGCTGCCATCCACCTGTTCGGCGCCGAAGTCGGCGTCGCGGGTATCGGCAAGATCGCCTGCAATCGCCGCCAGCAGATCGTTGGCGGTGACCAGGCCCTGCACGCTGCCGTACTCGTCGACCACCACCGCCAATGGAATCGGATGCTGCTTGATCCGCTCCAGCGCACGCAGCGCGGTCGTGCCTTCCGGCAGGGTCAGCGGCTCGCGCAGGTAGTCGGCTAACACCAAGGGCTTGCCGGCGAGCACGCCCGCCAGCAGGTCGCGGCTCTGCACTACGCCTTGCAGGTTATCCAGCTCGCCATCGGCCACCAGCAGGCGGGTATGCGGCGAGGCCATCAGCTGCGCGGTGGTGTGCTCCGGGCCCTTGCCCAGATCGATCCACTGGATATCGGCACGCACCGTCATCACGCTTGCGACCGAACGGTCGGCCAGGGCCAGCACGCCGCGGATCATGTCGTGCTCGGATGCGGCCAGGCCCGATGGCAGTTGATCTTCCAGCTCGGGGTTGTCGCCGGCAGCAGTCTGTGCGGGACGCGAGCCAAGCAGCTTGAGCACCGCATTGGCGGTGCGCTGCCGGAATGAGAAGTTTCGTGCATGCTTCTCGCGGTTGAACTGCGTCCACTGGTTGAAGCCCTCGATCAGGATCGAGAAGGCGATGGCTGCGTACAGATAACCTTTTGGAATCTTGAAGCCCAGGCCTTCGGCCACCAGGCTGAAGCCGATCATCAACAGGAAGCCAAGGCACAGGATAACCACGGTCGGATGGCGGTTGACGAAACTGGTGAGCGGCTTGCTGGCCAGCATCATCACGGCCATCGCAATGGTCACCGCGGCGAACATCACGCCAAGGTTGTCGACCATGCCGACCGCGGTGATCACCGAGTCCAGCGAGAACACCGCATCGAGGATGACGATCTGCGTCACCACCAGGCCGAAGCTGGCGTACACCTTGTTGTCGCCGGTTTCATGCGAGCGCCCTTCAAGCCGCTCGTGCAGTTCCATCGTCGCCTTGAACAACAGGAACAGGCCGCCGACCAGCAGGATCAGGTCGCGGCCAGAGAACGCGTGGTCGAATACGGAGAACAGCGGCGTGGTGAGCCGCATGATCCAGGACAGCGTTGCCAGCAGGCCCAGCCGCATCAACAGCGCCAGGCTCAAACCGATCAGGCGGGCCTTGTCACGCTGGTGGGGAGGAAGCTTGTCCGCAAGGATCGCGATGAAGACGAGGTTGTCGATGCCGAGGATGATTTCGAGAACGACAAGTGTGGAAAGACCCATCCAGATTGTTGGGTCGGATAACCATTCCATGCAGTGTTGGGGTAGCGAAGGGACTTCGATCATCGCACGCTGCGACTCCCTGCTTTGCTTAAACGCGCTGACTTCTGTTGTTGTTCATTTTCATGTTCATTCGTGCACGGGGCACCGCGCTGTCACGGAGCGAGTGACCAAGGCAGCCGCAGGCAGTAGGTCGTCACCTGCCAGATCGCGTCGCGTGTGGTTGTCATGGGCTCCGGCCCTTCTTGGACCGGCTCCAGGTAGCGCTTGGCGATGCCACCAGGAATTCACCTGCTGCTGATAGGCTAGGGCTGCAGTAAACGACGCGCTGGTCACCGTAGGCCGTCGTGCTTTGCTGGCCGGTTCGGGTGCAATGGCAACCGCCCTGACCCGGTGCTGCAGAGCGCGATCTGACCGGAAAGTTATTGGTGGCGGGGCATTTCCCGCCGAGATCGTGATCAAAGGAGTGGCACATGCGGTTTGCACGTACAGCGGTTCTCAGCGGATTTGTGCTGGCAGGGACATTCGGAGTTCACGCGCAGGCAGCACAGCTTGATGCGCAGCTGCGGGCAGCCGCCACCGCCCAGCAGCCGGCCGTGATCGAGACACTACGCGAGCTGGTGACGGTGGAGTCCGGCTCTACCGATCACGAGGGCGTGGCCAAGCTGATGAGCTACCTGGACAAGCGGCTGGTTGCATTGGATGCCAAGGTGGAGCGGATTGCCTCCGCTACCGGCGGGCCAGATCTGGTTCGTGGCACCTTGACCGGCACCGGCAAGTTGAAGGTGATGTTGATCGCACATGCCGATACCGTTTACGACCGCGGCATTCTTGAGAAAGAGCCGTTCCACCAGAAGGGCAACCTGCTGTACGGCCCCGGTATCGCCGATGACAAGGGCGGCATCGCGGTGATCCTGCATTCGCTGGCCCTGCTCAAGGCGCGCGGTTGGAACGATTACGCGACGGTCACCGTGTTGTTCAACCCGGATGAGGAGATCGGCTCGCCGGGCTCGGGCGAAACCATTGCTACCCTGGCGGCCGAACACGATGTGGTGCTGTCCTTCGAGCCGTCGCCGGCCAAGGCTGTGATTGAAAACGAGGGCGTGCTGCTGAGCGCGGCGGGCACCTCGCAGGTTCGGATGACGGTGCAGGGGCTGTCCGCGCACGCCGGCGCCGCGCCGGAACAAGGCCGCAACGCATTGGTCGAGCTGGCCCACCAGATAATCCAGACCAAGGATGTGGCCGCCGGCGTGCCCGGAGCGCAGCTGAACTGGACCACCGCCACCGCCGGCACCGCCCGCAACCAGATTCCCGAACGCGCAGAGGCCGGCGGCGACGCGCGGGTGATGCAGGCCGACAGCAATGCCAATCTGCTGGCGGCGTTGCAGGCAAAGGTCAAGGAGAGCCATGCGGTGCCTGGTACAACCACTACGGTGACGCTGGAGCCTCTACGGCCGATCTACGTGGCGGGTGAACGCGGCCGCGAACTGGCGGATCTGGCACAGCAGATCTATTCCGAACTGGACGGTCGCAAACTGATGATGCATCCCACCACCAACGGCGGTACCGATGCCGGCTTTGCGGGGCGCTCCGGTCATGCAGCAGTGCTGGAAGGCCTGGGGCTGGCCGGCTGGGGTTACCACGCCCGCGATGAATACATCGAAATCGATTCCATCCCGCCACGCCTGTACCTGGCATCGCGGATGCTGATCGAACTTGCCAAGCGTGCGCCGCACTGAATGAGCAGTTTGCAGTTGGCGGCGTTCTATCGTTCTGGTGACGCATGGTTTCCTCTGCTTCGCATCGACGCCATACATCGCTAGGACGCATCGATTCTTGTGAACGCATGCACGCAAAAACTCAGGGAGAGCGTAAGCAGCGCAACATAGACGGCTAGCGAGGTGGGCAGCGAAAAGCTGCCCGCCTGCCCCATTGCATGGCGGATAAGATCCACCAGGTATGTCAATGGATTGAGTCCAGAAAGGCATGCAAGAAGGCCGTGGCGATCGCTTGGTGGGAACGGAAACAGTGCTCCTGACAGGAAGATCAGTGGCATGAGAACGAAACTGATGATGACCTGGATGGCCTGGAAATCATCAATTACCGCGCCACACAGGGCTCCGACGACCGCAAGAAGGAAGCCAACCGCAAAAACGGCAAGCTCGGTTCTCAGTACGATCAGAATGTCTGGCCATTGCGCCAGGGTCAGGTACGCCAACGCCAACACCAGCGAGGCTTGCAGCGCGGAGGTTGTGGCTGCGCCAAGGCAGCGACCAACCACCAATTGCCAACGCGGTGTCGGAGCGATCAGTGTTTCCTTCAAAAAGCCGAATTTCCGGTCCCAAAGCACCGAGAAACCACTGATGAACGACGCGGTGATCACCGCCATCGCCACCACTCCTGGTGACATGAATCGCGAGTAGCTGCCGTGGCCTGCAGCCTGGAACACCTGATCCAGGCCGATGCCCATTGTCACCAGATACATAACAGGTTGAGCGAGACCGCTCACTATCTTCCAGCGACTTCGGCTGAACTTTTTCACGTCGCGCAGCCACAGGCCATAGATCGGTTTGAACATGATCAGGAAGGATCCCCGCTCACCATCCGCAGATAGGCATCAGGAAGTCCCGATGCGCCATCGGTCTCGCTCACGGCATGGACAGACCCGCTGGCGAGCAAACGGCCGGAATTGATAACTGCCACGCTATCCGCGTAGGCCTCTGCCTCTTCGAGATAGTGCGTTGTGAATACGACGGTCAATGCCTCCGTTGCTGCGAGGTACTTCAGGTGTTCCCACATCGTATTGCGGACCAAGGTATCCAAGCCCACGCTGGGCTCATCCAGATAGAGAATCCGCGGCTGATGCAGCAGCGCACGCGCGATCTCAATGCGTCGCTTCTCCCCACCGGACAATGCCTTGACGACATGGTGGGTGTGCGCTGCCATTCCCATCAACTCCAATAATTCGTTTGCGCGACGCCTGGCATCAGCGAGCTGCATCGATTGGATAAGCGCATGCAGATGCAGGTTTTCGCCAACTGTAAGTTCTTCGTCCAGCGAATGGTTCTGGAACACAACGCCGATGTGACGACGGGCGCCCGCAGCGTCCTTGACAACATCATGCCCGGCCACGGTGATCCGGCCCCTGCTTGGGCGTGTCAACGTCGACATCAGGCGGATGGTCGTTGTTTTCCCGGCCCCGTTGGGGCCGAGCAAGGCATAGATGCTCCCGGTAGCGACGGTCAGGGATAGATCGAAAACAGCCGCCTTTTTTCCGTAGTGCTTCTCGACGCGATCGAACGCGATGATAGGCGGGGCAGGGTGGCGCTCGTCACGCAGCACGATTGGTCGCAACTCCACGATAGAGTTTCAGGAACACAGAGTGGGCTGATTGACCGTTCTGGTTTGGCTCGATACCTATCGCGGCAGCGACCTCACGATCGACGGGGAGCGTGGTCGAAGGGGGAATGACCAGCGTGGAAATTCCGTTCACGGGTGCATCCTGCAAGTCTGCAATACGGATGATATCCACACGTGGTTTCCATGCAGGCGAGAAGGACGCCTCATACAGGATCGCGTCGTGGTCTTGGGGGTAGTACTGTAGAAGTCGCTGCTGCAGCTTCTGCATTCCGTCTGACGGAGCGCTCGCTTTGGGGGTGTACTTCAGGTCGCCGATTACCCCAACCTGCCACAGGATCAGCATGCATGACGTAAAAACCGGAATGGGCCTGACCATGAAGCTGGTTGCTTCGTACGAGTGGCAGCCGACGGACGGATCCAGCCCAAGGTCGGACACGATGCAGTCTTCTGCGGATACGCCGGACAGCATGCGAGCTGCGTATCCCTCGCTGCGCGCGACATGGATTGACTTGTGCGATGGGTAGGCGAAAACGCCGGGGTGCCCATAGAAGGCAGCAACCACGCGTCTCCCGTTGCGCACCTCGCCGATGATCCGCTCAACCATGTTGTCGTAGGTGATGATTCGTTGCTGGCCGGCAATATATAGCGGATGAAGATCTTCGGAGTTTTCATTCAGACTGAGGACAAACTTCCTGGCGAAAGGATCCGGAACCAGATAGAACACTTTGTCGGCGCGCTTGATCGCTTCGACCGTCTCCAGGGTTATCTGTCCCGGGGCCTGAATTCCGGTTCCAACGACATACAACGATCCGTTTGACATGTTTTCTTCCTCGTTGGAGTTCGGGGGCGGATGCGCTTCGGCTTACAGGACGATGATGTCGGTAGTCACGGTCTCAAGTACCAGAACGATCAACGCCAGTGCGACCTCGGTTGCATGGATTCTTCCAAGGAACGTGTTCGCGGTTGGCTCGGAGAGCATGGATCTAGCTTCGTCGCTGAGATCGCACTCCTGCAGGAATGCATCCTTGTCTTCATCAAGACGCTCGCGTGCATCAAAATCGAGCGCGAAGCCCATCAGGAACTCAGAGACCTCGTTGGCCGGTATATGAAATGGTAGTGGACTGGTTACTTCATCGACTCTCATCGGAGCTTCCTCTGGATGGGTTGGCGCGCTTGAAAACGGCGGAGGCTTTGTTTGCGCGGCGTGCTTCTGGCGAAGAGCCCTACCGAAGGCATCCAGGTCTGCGGTGGCGGTTGTTCGGTGGGCGTCGCCGATGCCGTGGCTAGTAACGGCTTTCACCAGAATTCGATCAAGCGTCGTGCTGGGCCCTGCACAGCAGAATGCGGGGTACATGATCTTTTCTCTTCAGGTACAGATTGCCCTGTCGCCCATGATCGCGGATGGATGAGGTTTCATTTGGCGGCTGATTTGGCGCTGTGGCGCCTGTGGCATTGACGGCTGTGCAGCGACTGCTGAGAATCCTTGGACGGATCTGGATCAATCCATTCGGAGGTCTATGGTGGACGAAATCCCCAATACGCTCGCAGCCCGAATTCGCTGGGCAAGGGTGAGCGGCGGACTCTCCCAGACAGACCTTGCCAGCGTACTCGGCATCAATCGTTCGACGGTGGCGCACTGGGAGCGAGACGGTGGCTACTCACCGACCATCGATCATCTGCGCGGTATCAGCGTGGCTGTGGGCGTGACTGTTTCATGGCTCATGGATGGTGACAGCCTTCCTTCCACGCCCGTCGGCTTCAGCCAGCGGCCGAATCTCGAAGGAAAGATGCTGGAGCTATCAAGGCATCTTCCAGTTTCATTTCTCGTGAATATCGTTGCACTCATGGAGGCAGCTGAGAGCTACCTTTGAGTGTTCGCTATTCGGTTCTTGCCGTGGATTGGCCGCAGAAAGCTGAAACAGGATTGGATTGCGATCCAATCGACGTGTCAGGCGCTGGCTCAGGGCGCACCTCTGGTCGCCTATCTCGTGCTGTGATCTGGCGCGCGCAGTGAACTGATGCCTGCGATCGATGGATGCGCAGGCTCAGCTTGATCTTCTGCGTATAACTCAGTGTGCGGCAGTGTAGATGTCCTGCAGCACGGCTTTCTCAAGCTCCAGCTCACTGAGCAGGTTCTTGACGATATCGCCGAGGCTGAGGATGCCGACCAGCCTGGAGCCTTCGGTGACCATCAGGTGGCGGTGGCGCGAGTAGGTCATCAATGCCATGGCTTGCTTGAGGCTCGCATCGGGGGCGATGCCCTCCAATCCGGTGGAGGGAAGGGAGGAGATGACGCGGCGTCCTGCCTGCGGGCCATCATCGGCCAGGGTGCGCACGATGTCTTTCTCGGAAATGATGCTTACCGGTGCGTCGTCCTTCATCACCACCAATGCAGCGATCTTGTTCGCGCTCATCTTGTGCGCGGCGGCGCCGATGGTGTCTTCCACATCGATGGTGACTACGGTTTGCTTCTTTGACTGCAGGAGTTCGCGGACGTTCATTGATGTTTCCTGGTGCAGGTTACTCAAACGGGATAGTTCGCCTTGCTACCTGTGTGGTGGTAGCGGTACTGCCGCGATG
The DNA here is from genome assembly GCF_056760155.1 of Stenotrophomonas sp. STEN022. NCBI lineage: Bacteria > Pseudomonadati > Pseudomonadota > Gammaproteobacteria > Lysobacterales > Lysobacteraceae > Stenotrophomonas > Stenotrophomonas sp. STEN022. The sequence goes on along the minus strand of NZ_JBRREG010000032.1, from coordinate 13,257 downwards.
TCCTCGGCACTTTCGATTCTACGAGTGGAAAAGCCGCGATGTATTTGCGTATTTGGGATGGTTTGTCGCGGATTTACGGGTGATTCATTCCATGTTTGTTTAGACAGAACGGTTGCGTATGACGCTGTGCAGGTGTCGTTGCCGTGTGCGTGCAGCGATGTGCTCCCATGCCTTGATTCGAAGGTTTGTCCGCGCATGTGCGGGTAGCGCCACGACGCGTGTCATGGCGCAGATTGGATACAGGCGTGACGGGCTACGCTCTTGAGAACCATGACCCTGCCGCGTCCACTGTCATCCGCGAAAAGCCGGGAGGCGGGGCTCTACCGCCTCCCGGCGCGGACGTCATCACGACATTCGCGCAGTCCAAGGGACTGCAGGACTCCACGGCCGGGGGAGAGACCGGGAGGCATCTCTGCTGAAGGAGAGTCAGCAGGAGATTGGTTTGGCCCGACACGCACGCTTGATCATGTGTGTCAGGCGATTGGTTGATGCAGGAAGCGTGCGCGTCGCGGCTACTGTGAAACGAACAGTGGGACTGGAACCTCCGCCAGCAGGGTCCGGGTCACGCCGCCGAACAGCGTTTCACTGAGTTTGGGCCGGCTATACGCGCCAAACACCACCATATCGCAATGCGCATTCTGCGCATGCGCAACGATCACGTCGGCGATGGGAACACCTGCGGAGGTGACGCATTGCAGATCAACGCTCACATGATGGCGGGCGAGATAGGCGGCCATGTCGGCGCCCGGTTCGTCGCCGTGCAACTCTGCGTTACGTTCGGCATCGATGATCAGCAAGGTGACTTCTTCGGCCTTGATGAGCATCGGCATCGCATCGGCAATGGCACGGCGTGATTGTCGGCTGCCGTTCCATGCGACCAATGCCTTTTTCCCGATGGGTTTGTCCCCCCAGTCACGCGGCACGATCAGGATGGGGATGCCGGACTGTTGCAGGATCTGCGGTGCGGACCAGGTCAGTGGCGAGGCCGGGATGTTCGGATGACTCACCACCAGCAGGTCGCAGTACAGCGCATGCAGTGAGGACTCACTGCTTGACTCGGCATGGGAGATTATCCGCAGCTCGCCACTTACCGCATGGCGATTCAGTGCGTCGTTCAAATTTTGACCGAGCTGAAGTGCACGCGCGGCCATCACCGACTGGTGGCGGACGATCACTTCATGCAGTGCCTCACCCTTGGCAAAACCTGCCTGCAGGGTGGCCGGTTGCTGGGGTAGTGCGGTAATGCCGATCAAATGCGAAGCATGGCCGCCGGCAAGCCGGGTTGCCGTGTCCAGGATCTGTTGACCGGATTCGCTGGCGTCGAACAACACCGCAATGTCTTTCAGCAGGGTGGTCATGGGCGTGCTCCGTTGTGCTCGGCTCGGGGGCTGGATGGCCGTCCGGGCCTGCGATCAAAACTAGAATGATCGTTCTAGTTAGAATGATCGTACTACAGCGAATGCCCGCGGTCATGCATCAATCCGATCCAGACATCTCCAGGTTCACTCCATGAATGCGAGCAGCAGCGCTCCGGTGGGACAGGAAAAGGGTGAGGCGCGCCGCCAGCAGGTACTGGACGCGGCCAGCGCCTGTTTCCGGCGCAATGGCTTCCACGGCACCAGCATTGCCAAGATCTCGAAGGCGGCCGGGATGAGCCCGGGGCACATCTACCACTACTTCGAGAACAAGGAAGCCATCGTCGAGGCCATTGCCAAGCGCGAGGAACAGAACCTCTCCGAGCTGGCCCGCAAGCTGCAGGAAGACGAGAGCGGCGGCAGTCTGGCAACCCGGGTTGCCAGGCAGGCGAGCGATTCGGTGGACCGCTGCCTGGACCCTGCCTACCTGGAGCTGCAACTGGAGCTCGCCGCCGAAGCCGCACGCAATCCTGCCATCCGCCGCATCCTGCGCCAATCGGACAAGGTGGTGACCGGCGAGTTCATGGCGCTGTCCAATCGGGTCGGGCTGCCAGCCGGGATGGACGCGGCCGAGGTGGAGCTGCGGATGAACATGATTTCGGCGATCTTCAACGGCGTGATGGTGCGCGGTGCGGTGGGGGCGGAGGTCGACCGAAAGCAGGTAAGCCGTTTGGTCGAGAAGTTGGTGCGCTGCCTGCTGGAAGATGCGGATTGAAGAGGCGTGACCAGGTGCTCCGGACGAGTGCCGCCCGTGAACCTGGCGGAGCGACATCCGCTGCAAGCGCGGCGAGCCGGGTGATCACGCAAGGCGATAGCATCTACTGCAACGACTGCCAGCGGATTTGACCCGCCCGCTCGGCAGGCGCAAGCTCGGGCACAGTGCTGCGCAACTCAGGAGTCCCGATCATGACTGCTGTCGGTTCGATGAGTACCCCGGGCGACAAGTCGCCGCCTTCACATTTGTGGCGTGTGTTCTGGCTGCAGGGGGTGATTCCCAGCAACCTGTTATGGGCCGCGGCGCTATGGGCGCTGATGCAAGGAAAGACCAGCTTGCTGCTCGGGCTGTTCGCCGTATTGCTGCTCTATACCGGTTGGATCATCCCCACGGTATGGCGGGCCGCGCCCAGCGCGCACAACCCCAACTATGGCTTGGCCGCACGCGGCCTCACCGTGGCGTGGGGGCTGAACACCGTGCTGTTGATCTTCTTCCTGTTGCTGCAGCTTGCGACCTGAGCGGGCTGCAGGCTGGCGACGCTGCGTGCTGCCGGAAGCGCGGGCTAGTAGAACTGCACCGGCGCGCCGTCGCGGTCAAACGCGGCGAAGCGGCTGATCTGGCCATCGTTGATGGCATTGACCATCAGTCGCAGCGGTTGTGCGGCTTCATCACTGGAGGGAGCAATGCCAGCGCGGCCATCCAGCGAGGCGACGAACACCAGGTCCCAGGCCAGGCCGGTGTTGGCCGACTCGGCAGCCAGTGCAGCGAACGAGGCGATTTCCTGCGGCGCCTTGTCCACGCACAGCACCGGGCTCAGGGTGCCGCCTTCACCGCTGTCATGGCGCGAATGTTGATCAGCGGTTGGGGATTCAGGCAGGTCGGCTTTGACGAAGACGAACAACAGGCGCTGTGGCTCGTTCTGCTCCAGTGCGGCACGCAGCAGGTCGTCGAAATCACTCAGCATCATGGTCGTTTTCACAAGGAGGAAGCCATCGGGTGGTCATGCTGCCACAGCTGGGTCAGGTCCGGCGAAGGTCCGGATTGATTTAAGTCATGCCATCGACGCAATGCCCCGCGTAGGCTGACAACCTGTCAACAAAGGCGAGGGCATCCCGGCATGCCGGGCGAGCGTGCAAACGTGGAGTCAGAAGGTGAAACAGCCATGAGCCAACTCACCGACGGCTTCGGTCGCAGCTTTCCATACCTGCGTCTGTCGCTGACCGAGGCCTGCAACTTCCGTTGCAGCTATTGCCTGCCCGACGGATACCAGGCCGACGGCCGCCCGCAGTTCATGGCGGTGGATGAGATCGAGCGGCTGGTGCGGGGTTTTGCCGCGTTGGGCATGCACAAGATCCGCCTGACCGGCGGCGAGCCCAGCCTGCGCAAGGATCTGCAGCAGATCATCGCCACCGTGGCCAAGGTGCCGGGCATCCGCAAGGTGGCCATCACCACCAACGGCTGCCTGCTGCCACGGCATCTGCCGGGCTGGCACCGCGCTGGCCTGACCGCGCTCAACGTCAGCATGGACAGCCTGCAGTGCGAGCGCTTCCACGCCATCACCGGCCACGACCGCCTGCCCGAGATCATGCAAGGTCTCAACCTGGCGCAGGCCCTGGGCCTGCAGTCGATCAAACTCAATGCGGTGCTGCTGCGCGGCCTCAACGATGACGAGTTGCCGGCGTGGATGGAATTCCTGCGCGAGCGCCCGATCAGCGTGCGTTTCATCGAGCTGATGCGCACCGGCGACAACCGCGAGTTCTACGAGCGCCATCACCTGCGTGCCGATGTGATCATCGAACAGCTGCTGGCTGCCGGTTGGAGTGAGCGCAAGCGCGCCGCCGATGCCGGCCCGGCACGTGAGTTCAGCCACCCGGATCATCGCGGCAGCGTTGGCATCATCGCCCCGTACTCAAAGGACTTCTGCAAAGGCTGCAACCGTCTGCGGGTTACTGCGCGCGGTGATCTGCGCCTGTGCCTGTTCGGCGACTTCGGCGTGGCATTGCGTCCGCTGCTGCAGTCCGACGATGACCAGGATGCGCTGCTGGCGCGCATCACCACCCAGCTTGGGCTCAAGGCAGCCGGGCATGGACTGCACTTCGGCCAGACCGGGCTTACCCCGCATCTGGCCTCGATTGGAGGATGAAACAGGCAATGAGTGGGCAGATAAGTGCGGCATTCCACATGGCCGATGTACGCGACAAACGCATCACCCGCCGCCGCGCGGTGGCGGTAGGTGAGCTGATCGCCGGGCCGATTGCCTACCCGTTGATCGTCGAGCGGCGGCTGCCCAAGGGCGACGCGCTGGTGATGGCTGAGATTGCCGGCCTGCAAGGGGCCAAAATGGCCTCGGCATTGATGCCGATGTGCCATCCGTTGCCGTTGGAGCTGGTGCGCGTCTATTGCGCGCCGGTGCCGGAACGGCGGGCGATCCGGGTCTGGTGCGAGTGCGCCAGCGAAGCGCGTACCGGCGTCGAGATGGAAGCGCTGGCCGGCGTCAATGCAGCCCTGCTGACCTTGTACGACCTGAGCAAACCGGTCGAGCCGGCATTGGAAATCAGTGGTATCCGCCTGCTGTTCAAGGAAGGCGGCAAGAGTGGCGTGTGGACGCACCCGCAAGGCATGGATACGGGAGAACTTGAACGTTTCCGGCCTCGCCCGCCCAAGACCTTGGGCGCTGCGCGCTGCGCGGTGATCACCCTCAGTGACCGCGCCAGCCGTGGCGATTACATCGACGAATCCGGGCCGGTGCTGGTCAAGGGCTTGCAGGCGCTGGGCGGCGACGTGGTCAGCAATGAAATCCTGGCAGATGGCATCGAGCCCCTGGTCGCGCGTCTGCGCGCGCTGGCTGCCGATGGTGTGCGCCTCTGCCTGTGCACTGGCGGCACTGGACTGGGCCCGCGTGATCTGACGCCCGAGGCCTTGCAGGCATTGGGTGGACGCCCGGTGCCCGGACTGGCACAGATGCTGCGCGGGCTCAGTGCCCAGTACACACCGATGGCCTGGCTGAGCCGCGCTGAAGTCGTGCAGTTGGATGATCTGCTGGTCATCGCCCTGCCAGGCAGCCCACGTGCCGCCGCGCAATGCATGAATATTCTTACCCCCGTGCTCGGCCATGCCTTGGCGATGATGGATGGGGGCTCGCACGCATGATCAGTTATGCGCAGGCCTTGCAGCAGTTGCTGGCGGCGGCACCGGCGGCACACAGCGAACAGGTGTCCATCGATGCTGCCGCCGACCGGATATTGGCTGCATCGATAAGCAGCGCACAGGACCTGCCGCCGTTCGACAACGCCGCGATGGATGGCTTCGCGCTGTGCGCGAACGGGCAACCGGTGGTGGCGGGCAGCGTGCTGCAGGTGCAGGGTTGGCAGGCCGCAGGCGATACCGCTGCTGCGGACGGCGATTCCGCGCAGGCCTGGGAAATCATGACCGGCGCGCGCATGCCGTCCGGTCTGGACAGCGTGGTGCCGATTGAACAGGTTGAGGTGCTGGATGCCGTGGATGGCCGTCCCACCCGGGTGCGCCTGCAGGCAATAGTGAAACCCGGCCAGCACGTTCGCCTGCGCGGCCAGGACGTGGAACTGGGCGAAACCGTGCTGGCTGCGGGAGCTCTGCTGGACGTCAATGCGATTACCTTGCTGCATGCACTCGGCATTGCCAGCGTGCAGGTACAGCATCAGCCGCAGGTTGCGGTGATCAGTACCGGCAAGGAACTGATCAGCGATGCGACTGCGGAACTGCAGTCCGGACAGATACGCGACAGCAACCGCCCGTTCCTGGTCAGCCGCCTGCGCGCTGCGGGTGCGGAGGTGGTCTGGAACGGCGTGGTCAGTGATGACGTTGCCGCCTTTGATGCTGCGCTGGATGCAGCGCTGGCTGCAGGTGCGCGCGTGGTGCTGAGCACCGGCGCGGTATCGCAGGGGCGCTACGATTTCATTCCCGATGCGCTGCGTGCGCGCGGTGCCGAGATACTCTTCCACAAGGTCGCGATCCGTCCGGGAAAACCGCTGCTGTTCGCGCGCCTTGCCGACGGCACGCTGTACTTCGGTCTGCCCGGTAACCCGATTTCCGCTGCGGTGGGCCTGCGCTTCTTCGTTGAGCCGGTATTGCGAAAGATGCTGGGCCTGGCCGAAGAGACCGTTCTGCAGTTGCCACTGCAGGCCGATGTACGCAAGCCACCGGGCCTGCGTTTCCATGCACGCGCACGCGTGCAGGCCGATGCCAGCGGGCAGTTGCGAGTGAGCGTGCTGGCCGGGCAGGAATCATTCCGCCTCAAGACCATGCTGCGCGCCAACGCGTGGGTGGTGCTGGAGGGCGACGGCGATCTGGCCACGGCCGGCAGTCTAGTACGTGTACAGGGCTGGGGCCACCGTGAGCCAGTGCAGCTCAGCCCGCAGGAGATGTCATGAAAGAGATAGTGGTGCAGCTGTTTGGCGCGTTCTCGGAGCTGGACCCGCAGCGCGAGATCAGCGTGCCTGTCGAGGGCGGGCAGGTCATCGACCTGCGCAGGGCGCTGCGTGCATTGCTGCAGCAGCGCTTCCCCCAGTTCCGTGCCGGCCTGGTCGATTACTCGGCCTTTGCCGATGAGCAACGCGTCCTGCGCGATAACGATTCGCTGCCCGGCGACGGGCGGGTGGCCATCCTGCCACCGGTAAGTGGAGGCTGAGATGAGCTTCGAGAGCGTATGGAAAGTGGTGGACCGTGCCGATGCGGCGATTGATCCGAGCGAAGGCATCGCCGCCGTGTCCGATCCGGGCTTCGGTGGCATTGATGTCTTTATCGGCAAGGTGCGTGACCTGAACCAGGGGCGGCCGGTACTCGGCATCACCTACGACTTGTTCGAGCCGCTGGTCATCAACGAATTCCAGCGGCAGATCGCCGAGATCACTGCCGACTTCGGCCCCCGCATCAAGTTGTATGTAGCACATGCCAAGGGTCGGCTGGCGGTAGGCGACGTCGCCGTGGTCGTTGCAGCGGGCAGCCCGCACCGTGATGAGGCCTTCCGTGCCTGCCGGCAGTTGATCGAGGGCGTGAAGCACCGCTCGCCGATCTGGAAGCAGGAGCATTACCAGGACGGCGACAGCGAGTGGAGCGAAGGCTGCAGCCTGTGCCAGCCCGACACCGAGCACGCGCATATCGATGGACATGTCCACGATCACTCCCACTGAGTCGGCGCCGGTTGCCGGCATCGTGCTGGCCGGTGGACTGTCCAGCCGCATGGGCCAGGACAAGGCCTTGCTGCGTTGGCGCGGGAGCACGCTGCTCGAACACAGTTGTGCGCTGCTGCGTGCGCTTGGCGCCCAGCCGGTGAAGGTGAGTGGCGATTATCCGGGCTTCGATTCGGTGCCCGATGCGGTGCCGCGCTGCGGCCCGCTGGGTGGGCTCTACAGCGTGGTGGAAGCGCTGGCTGACGGACCGGCATGGGTGGTGCCGGTCGATATGCCGCTGCTGGATGTGACACTGCTGCGACAGCTGCGCGATCCCGGTGCACCTTGTGTGACCTATTCAGGGGAACCGGTGCCGATGTACTTGAACATCGACGGGACTTGCCGCAGTCTGCTGTTTGAAATGGTCACGGGTACAGACGGGCCACGCTCGCTACGGATGTTCCAACGCCGCCTCGGTGGCCTGGAACTGCCGCTGCCAGCCGGTGCCGAAGCCCGCCTTGTGAACTGCAATACCCCCCGCCAGTGGGAGGAAGTTGCGTCATGAAAGTCCAGATCCAGTCGCAGTCGCTACGGCTGCGCATTGATGAAAGCGAGCTGGCACAGCTGCTCGCTGGTGAGGTGCTGGAGAACCAGACCTGGCTTGGCACGCCCGGAGCCCTGTCGCAGCGCTTGCAGCTGCACGACACGGCGGAGGCGCTGCTGGATGGCGATACCCACGCATTTATGATCACGCTGCCGCGTGAAGACGTGTTGGCGCTGCAGGCACGTCTGCCATGCCGTGACGGTTTGAGTTTCGTGCTGCCGACGCAGGCATTGCCGCTGCAGCTTCAGTTCGATGTGGATGTACGTGACAGCGTGCGTCAACGTGGCGTGCAGCGCCGCAATCCGGCCGACGCCGTAAGCATCAGTTGATATTTGTCAGGTAGTCGGCGCGAGAGCGCCGTTGGATTGATCAAGATCAAGACTGCCCCAGGGGGCGCCGGGCCTAATGACGCCGTGGCGACTGGGCAAGCAACCGCACAGCAAACCAGCGCCGTATCACACAGCCTTGGAGCGATGCATGAGTGCCAGTCGCGATGTCGTAAAGCAGAGCAATGCCGGGCCCGGTCGCGTGATCAGCGATTGGAAACCCGAGGACCCCGATTATTGGGAACGAACCGGCAAGAAGGTCGCCACCCGCAACCTGGTGATATCGATTCCGTCGTTGCTGCTGGCGTTCTCGGTATGGGTGCTGTTCTCGGCAGTGACCATCAGCCTGCCCAAGATCGGTTTCGCCTTCACCACTGACCAGCTGTTCTGGCTGGTGGCCCTGCCCAGCCTGTCCGGTGCGACGCTGCGCATCTTCTACTCCTTTGTCATCCCGATCTTCGGCGGCCGCCGCTGGACCGCGCTGTCGACTGCATCCTTGCTGCTGCCGACCTTGTGGCTGGGCTTCGCGGTGCAGAACCCGGCCACGCCGTACTGGGTATTCGTGTTGATCGCCATCCTGTGTGGTTTCGGCGGTGCGAACTTCTCCTCGTCGATGTCCAACATCTCCTTCTTCTATCCCAAGCAGCGCCAGGGCATGGCGCTGGGTTTGAATGCAGGCCTGGGCAACGTCGGCGTATCGGTATCGCAGGCGGTGGTGCCGCTGGTGATCAGCGTCGGCGTGTTTGGCGCGATGGGTGGTGCACCGCAGGCCGTGGCCGACGGCGGCGCCCCCTTGTTCGTGCAGAACGCCGGTTTCATCTGGGTACCGTTCATCGCCTTCTTCGCGATCGCCGCCTGGTTCGGCATGAATGACCTGACCAGCGCCCGCTCCTCGTTCTCCGAGCAGGCGGTGATCTTCCGCCGCAAGCACAACTGGCTGATGTGCTGGTTGTACATCGGCACCTTCGGTTCCTATATCGGCTTTTCCGCCGGCTTCCCGATGCTGGTCAAGAGCCAGTTCCCGGATGTGAATCCACTGGCCTATGCCTTCATCGGCCCGCTGCTGGGCGCGCTGATGCGCTCGGTCGGCGGCAGCATGGCGGATCGCTGGGGCGGCGCGCGCCTGACCTTCTGGGTGTTCGCGCTGATGATCGCGGCGGTGTTCGGCGTGCTGCATTTCCTGCCCAGCAATGGCCAGGGCGGCAACTTCGTCGGCTTCCTGCTCTCATTCATGGCCTTGTTCGTGCTCAGCGGCATCGGCAACGGCACCACGTTCCGGATGATCCCGGTGATCTTCCGCACCCTGCACGAGCGCCTGTCGGCCAATGAGGGCGCCGAAGGCAAGAAGGCCGCGGCCCATCAGGCCAGCATCGAATCCGCTGCCGTTGTCGGCTTCTCCGGTGCCATCGGCGCCTACGGTGGCTTCTTCATTCCCAAGAGTTACGGCTCTTCCATCACCTTGACCGGCAGCCCGGATATGGCGCTGTACGGCTTCATTGCGTTCTACATCACCTGCCTGGCGGTTACCTGGTGGTGGTACTACCGGCGCGGGGCCGAAACCCCCTGCTGAGAAAGCAATGCACCGCAGCCAGATTTCACACATAGCCACGATGCAGCAGTTTGCGAACGGAGATTCACCATGAGCTATTTCCTTGATCGCTTGCAGTTCTTCAAGCGGGACCCACAACCCTTTGCCGATGGCCACGGGTTCAGCAAGAGCGAAGGGCGGGACTGGGAAAACAGTTATCGCGCCCGCTGGCAGTACGACAAGATCGTACGTTCCACCCACGGCGTGAACTGCACTGGCTCCTGCAGCTGGAAGATCTACGTCAAGAACGGCCTGGTCACCTGGGAAACCCAGCAGACCGACTACCCGCGCACCCGCCCGGACCTGCCCAATCACGAACCACGCGGCTGCCCGCGCGGTGCCAGCTATTCCTGGTACCTGTACAGCGCCAACCGGCTCAAGTACCCGCTGATCCGCGGCACGCTGCTGCGCATGTGGCGGCAGGCACGCAAGACCATGTCGCCGGTCGAGGCCTGGGCCAGCATCGTGCAGGACCCGGCCAAGTCGCGTGAGTACAAGCGTCGCCGCGGCATGGGCGGTTTCGTGCGGCTGAACTGGGACGAGGCCAACGAGATCATCGCCGCCTCCAACCTCTACACCACCAAGGAATACGGCCCCGACCGCATCGTCGGTTTCTCGCCGATTCCGGCGATGTCGATGGTGTCCTACGCGGCCGGTGCGCGCTATCTGTCGCTGCTCGGTGGTGCCTGCCTGTCGTTCTACGACTGGTACTGCGATCTGCCGCCAGCCTCGCCGCAGGTATGGGGCGAGCAGACCGACGTGCCGGAATCGGCCGATTGGTACAACAGCCGCTACATCATCGCCTGGGGCTCGAACGTGCCGCAGACGCGTACGCCGGATGCGCACTTCTTCACCGAGGCGCGTTACAACGGCACCAAGACGGTGGCGATCTGCCCCGACTACTCGGAGCTGGCCAAGCTCACCGACCATTGGCTGCATCCCAAGCAGGGCACCGATGCGGCGCTGGCATTCGCCTTCGGCCACGTGATCCTGCGCGAGTTCCACGTCGACACGCCCTCGCAGTACTTCCAGGACTACTGCCGCCAATACTCGGACATGCCGATGCTGGTGCGCATCGAGCGCCGCGCCGATGGCCGGCTGGTGTCGGGCCACTTCCTGCGTGCCAGTGAGCTGGGTGGGCTGGGCGAGAGCAACAACCCGGAATGGAAGACGCTGGCGTTCGACGAGAACAGCGGCGACATCACCGTGCCGAATGGCTCGGTCGGTTTCCGCTGGGGCGAGAAGGGCAAGTGGAACATCGAAGAAAAAGCCAGCGATGGCCATGACACGCGCCTGCGCCTGAGCCTGGCCGATATCCACGACGGCATCGAGGCGGTGAGCTTCCCATACTTCGGTGGCATCGAGAGCGACGGCTGGACCGCCGCACCGGCCGAGGAAGTGCTGGAGCGCAATATCCCGCTGCGCCGCCTGCAACTGGCTGATGGTGGCGAAGCGCTGGTGGCCACGGTCTACGACCTGCTGCTTGCACAGTACGGTGTTGATCGCGGCTTCGGCGGCGGCAATGTTGCCAAGAGCTTCGATGACAATGTGCCGGGCACGCCGGCGTGGCAGGAACGCATCACCGGCGTGTCACGCGCCGAGGTGATCGAGATCGCCCGTGAGTTCGCCCGCACCGCCGACAAGACCCATGGTCGCAGCATGATCATCGTCGGCGCCGGCATGAACCACTGGTTCCACAACGACATGAACTACCGCGGCCTGATCAACATGCTGGTCATGTGCGGCTGCGTGGGGCAGACCGGTGGTGGCTGGGCGCATTACGTGGGCCAGGAAAAACTGCGCCCGCAGACCGGCTGGCAGCCGCTGGCCTTCGGCCTGGACTGGAGCCGCCCACCGCGACAGATGAACGGCACTTCGTTCTTCTACTTCAATACCGGGCAGTGGCGTTACGAGAAGCTGCAGGTGGACGAACTGCTGTCGCCGCTGGCCGATGCCTCCAAGTACAGCGGCAGCCTGGCCGACCTCAACCTGCGCGCGGTGCGCATGGGCTGGCTGCCGAGTGCACCGCAGCTGGACCGCAATCCGCTGCAACTGGTGCGCGAGGCCGAGCAGGCTGGCGTCGCACCGGCCGATTACGCGCTGTCCAAGTTCAAGGATGGCTCGCTGGACTTCGCCTTCGCCGATCCGGATGCGGCACAGAACCATCCGCGCATGATGTTCATCTGGCGCTCCAACCTGCTCGGTTCCTCCGGCAAGGGCCACGAGTACATGCTGCGGCATCTGCTTGGCACGCGTCATGGCCTGCAGGGCAAGGACCTGGGCGAGATGGGCGCGGTCAAGCCCGAGGACGTGAAGTGGCGTGACGAAGCACCGGAAGGCAAGCTCGACCTGCTAGTGACGCTGGATTTCCGCATGTGCACCACCGCGCTGTACTCGGACATCGTGCTGCCGACTGCCACCTGGTACGAGAAGGACGACCTCAACACCTCGGACATGCATCCCTTCATCCACCCGCTGTCCAAGGCGGTGGACCCGGCCTGGGAATCGCGCAGTGATTGGGAAATCTTCAAGGGTGTCGCGCGTACGCTCAGCGACATGGCGCCGGGCGTGCTCGGTGTCGAGAAGGACCTGGTGCTGGTGCCGACCCTGCACGACACGCCCAACGAACTGGGCATGCCGTTCGGCGTCGCCGACTGGAAGAAGGGCCAGTGCGAAGCCATCCCCGGCAAGACCATGCCGAGCATGGCGGTGGTCGAACGCGACTACCCCAACCTCTACCGCAAGTTCACCTCGCTGGGTCCGCTGCTGGACAAGCTCGGCAACGGCGGCAAGGGCATGAGCTGGGATACCAAGCACGAGGTGGAATTCCTCGGCAAGCTCAACCACACCGTGCTGGACGAAGGCATCAGCCAGGGCCGGCCGGCGATTGATACCGCCATCGACGCCTGCGAAGTGATCCTGCACCTGGCACCGGAAACCAATGGCCATGTCGCGGTCAAGGCCTGGGAGTCGCTGGGTACCTTCACCGGCCGCGAGCACACGCATCTGGCCGTGGGCAAGGAGCACGAGGCGATCCGCTTCCGTGACATCCAGGCGCAGCCGCGCAAGATCATTTCCTCGCCGATCTGGTCCGGGCTGGAAGACGACAACGTCAGCTACAACGCTGGCTACACCAATGTGCACGAGCTGATCCCGTGGCGCACCGTCACCGGCCGCCAGCAGTTCTACCAGGACCACGAGTGGATGATCGACTTCGGTGAGGCCTTCATGAGCTACCGGCCGCCGGTCAACACACGCACGGTGGAGCCGCTGCTCAACAAGCGCCAGAACGGCAACAAGGAGATCGTGCTGAACTGGATCACCCCGCACCAGAAGTGGGGCATCCACAGCACCTACAGCGACAATCTGATCATGCAGACGCTGTCGCGTGGCGGCCCCATCGTCTGGTTGAGCGAGGACGACGCGCGCAATGCCGGCATCGAGGACAACGACTGGATCGAG
>NZ_JBRREG010000031.1:0-46479 GCF_056760155.1 Stenotrophomonas sp. STEN022 | reverse complement strand
CGCCGCCGGCGCGCCGCGCCCGCCCGCGCCGCCCCGCCCCCCCCCCCGCCCGCCGCCCCCGCCCCCCCCCCCCCCCCCCCCCCCCCCCCCCCCCCCACTACAAGGACGCTTTATCGGCAAGGCCTCTGCCGAGCATGGCTCGGCACTGCAGTGGTCCAGCTTTCTGCCGGGCATGGCCTGGTGCTGCGCTGCAAACATACGCGGCAGTAGGGATTGCGCCAGATCCGGCGCTGCGACTTGGTCGCAGTGGTGAGCTAGACTGTGGGCCCTGTCGTGGCCGCGAGGCCACCCTGAACGGAATTGTCATCCCGCATGAGTTGGCTCAGCAAGTTGATGCCGTCCGGCATCCGTACCGACAACACGCCCTCCAAAAAACGCAGCGTCCCCGAGGGGCTGTGGGAAAAATGCAGCAGCTGCGGCGCGGCCCTGTACCGCCCGGAGCTGGAAGAAAACCTTGAGGTCTGCCCGAAGTGCGGGCACCACATGGCCATACGCGCGCGCGCGCGCCTGGCCTCGTTGTTTGACGCTGACAGCACCAGCGAGATCGCTGCCCGCCTCGGGCCGACCGACGTGCTCAAGTTCAAGGACCAGAAGAAATACGTCGAACGCATCAAGGCCAGCCAGAAAAACACCGGCGAGTACGACGCGCTGGTCGCCATGCGCGGTCTGCTGAAGGGCCGCCCGCTGGTGGCGTCTTCCTTCGACTTCGCCTTCATGGGCGGTTCGATGGGTTCGGTGGTCGGCGAGCGCTTCGCGCTGGCCGCGGAAACCGCACTGGAAATCGGCTCGCCCTACGTGTGCTTCTCCGCCTCCGGTGGCGCGCGCATGCAGGAAGGCCTGTTCTCGCTGATGCAGATGGCCAAGACCTCGGCCGCGCTGGCCAAGCTGCGCGAAGCTGGTCTGCCCTACATTTCGGTGCTGACCCATCCCACCACCGGTGGCGTGTCGGCCTCGTTCGCGATGCTGGGCGATATCAATATCGCCGAGCCGCAGGCGCTGATCGGCTTTGCCGGCCCGCGCGTGATCGAACAGACCGTGCGCGAAAAGCTGCCGGAAGGCTTCCAGCGCTCGGAGTTCCTGCTCGAGCACGGTGCCATCGACCAGATCTGTGATCGCCGCGAAATGCGTGATCGCCTGGCCGACCTGCTGGCCATGCTGGGGCGTCAGCCGCAGCATGAGGAAGCCGCTGCCTGATGGGCGCGCGCAAGTATTTCGGTACCGATGGCATCCGTGGCCGGGTCGGCAAGGGCGTCATTTCTGCTGATTTCGTGCTGCGCGTAGGTAATGCGCTGGGCCGCGTGCTGGTTGCACGCAGCGCTGGTGCACAGCCGACCGTGGTGATCGGCAAGGACACGCGCATCTCCGGTTATATGTTCGAATCGGCGCTGGAGGCGGGTCTGGTCGCTGCCGGTGCCAACGTGCAGCTGATCGGACCGATGCCGACGCCGGCGGTCGCCTTCCTGGCGCATACGCTGGGTGCCGATGCTGGCATCGTGATCAGTGCCTCGCACAATCCGCATTACGACAACGGCATCAAGTTCTTCTCCGGCGAAGGCGAAAAGCTTGACGACGCCACCGAGCTGGCGCTGGAAGCCGCGATGGATGAGCCGTTCTCGACGGTGGAGTCCGAGCAGTTGGGCAAGGCGGTTCGCGCGCGCGATGCAGTGGGTCGTTACATCGAGTTCTGCAAGGCCAGCGTGCCGCGCAACTTCTACCTGCGTGGGCTCAAGGTCGTGCTCGATTGCGCGCACGGTGCCACCTATCACGTCGCGCCGCTGCTGTTCCGCGAGCTGGGCGCGGAAGTGACCGCGATCGGTGCCGAGCCCAATGGCATCAACATCAATGATGGCGTCGGCTCCATGCACATCGACAGCCTGGCACGCAAAGTGGTCGAGGTTGGCGCCGATATCGGCATTGCCTTCGACGGTGATGGTGACCGCGTATTGATGGTCGATCACACCGGTGCGGCGGTAGACGGTGATGGTCTGCTCTACGTGCTGGCCAAGGCGTGGCAGGCCAATTGCCGCCTGCGTGGTCCGGTGGTCGGTACGCTGATGACCAACTACGGGATGGAACAGGCGCTGGAGCGCCTGGGTATCCCGTTCGTCCGCGCCAATGTCGGTGACCGTTACGTGCACCAGGCCCTGGTCGAGGGGGATGGGGTGCTCGGTGGCGAAGCCTCCGGGCACATCCTGTGCCTGGACCGCGCGACCACCGGCGATGCCATCGTCAGTGCCTTGCAGGTGCTGGAGGTGCTGGGCGATGCCGGCATGAACCTGCGCCAGGCCCTGCAGGGACTGGTAATGGTGCCGCAGAAAACCATCAATATTCGTCTGGAAACGGGCGCACGCGAAGTCGTTGCCAGTGCGCCGGTACAGGCCGCGCTGGCGGCCGCGCAGGCGGCGGTGGCGGGGCGGGGCAGGGCATTCCTGCGGCCGTCGGGTACCGAGCCGGTGGTGCGGGTCACGGTCGAGGCCGATGAGGCCGGGCTGATGAGCGCTACGCTTGAGGCGCTGGCCGAGGCGGTTCGTTCGGCTGCCGCACAGGTTTGAGCTGGATCATAGTGGTGTTGCCGGGACGTCGGTTTCAATAGCCGGCGTCCCGTTCCCTTCTTTGGAGTTTTGTATGAGTTCCCGCATTCCCACCCTCGACATCACCCGTTTCGATACCGACCGTGAGGCCTTCGTGGCCGAACTGGGCGCGGCGTATCGTCAGTGGGGTTTTGCGGGTATTCGCAACCACGGCATCCCGCAGGCGGAGATCGACGCCGCGTATGACGTGTTCAAGGCATTCTTCGCGCTGCCTGAAGATGTGAAGAAGCAGTACCACATCGCTGGCGGCGGCGGTGCGCGTGGCTATACCCAGTTCGGCGTGGAAACCGCCAAGGGCTCCAAGCATTTCGACCTGAAGGAGTTCTGGCATATCGGCCGCGAGATCGCCGATGACTCCAAGTACCGTGAGGTGATGCCGCCGAACCTGTGGCCGAGCGAAGTCCCCGGCTTCAAGGAGCATGGGTACGGCCTGTACCAGAAGCTGGACCAGCTGGGCTCGCGCGTGCTGTCGGCCCTGGCCCTGCACATTGGCCTGCCCGAGACCTTCTTTGCCGACAAGACCAACAACGGCAACTCGATCCTGCGCCCGATCCACTATCCGCCGATCACCACCGATGACATCCCCAACGTGCGCGCTGGCGCACATGGCGACATCAACTTCATCACCTTGCTGGTCGGTGCCAGTGCGGCCGGTCTGGAAGTGCAGTCGCATGAAGGTGAGTGGGTCCCGTTCACCTCCGACGCCGACACCATCGTGGTCAACATCGGCGACATGCTGCAGCGCCTGACCAACCATGTGTACCCGTCCACCATCCACCGCGTGGTCAATCCCCCGGGTGAGCTGGCACGCAAGCCGCGCTACTCGGTGCCGTTCTTCCTGCACCCGAACCCGGACTTCCTGATCGACGTGTTGCCTTCGTGCATCACTGCGGAGAATCCGAGCCGCTATCCGGAGGCGATTACCGCCCATGGCTTCCTGGAAGAGCGCCTGCGCGAAATCAAGCTGAAGTAAGCCGGCGCTGGTTTCGCCAGCTGTCCTATCGCGCCGCCGCGGCCCAGGCCCGGCGGCGTTTTTGCGTCTTGTCTTCCGTTGTCTGCAGCTTGTCCTGCCGATGTCCGCATATCGGCTATCCTTTGCCGATACTTTTTACCGGGGAGTTATGCCTGAATGCGCCAAAAAATCGTTGCTGGTAACTGGAAGCTGCATGGCAGCCGGCAATTCGCCACCGATCTGGTCGGGCAGGTGGCCGCGGGCCTGCCGCTGCCTGGTGTGAGTCTGGTGATCCTGCCGCCGCTGCCCTACCTGGGAGATCTGGTCGAGGATTTCGAGGAGACAGAGCTGGCTTTTGGCTCGCAGGACGTCAGCAGCAACGAAAAGGGGGCCTACACGGGCGAGGTTTCGGCCAGCATGCTGGTAGACGTCGGCGCCACCCATGGTCTGGTCGGTCACTCCGAGCGTCGCCAGTACCACAACGAAAGCAGTGAACTGGTTGCGCGCAAGTTCGTTGCCGCGATCAATGCAGGCCTGGTGCCAGTCTTATGTGTTGGTGAGACGCTGGAGCAGCGGGAGGCTGCGCAGACCGAGGCGGTGATCGCCTCGCAGCTGGCGCCGGTGTTGGATCTGGCCGGGGTCCAGGCCTTCGCCAAGGCTGTGGTGGCGTACGAGCCAATCTGGGCAATTGGCACTGGCCGTACCGCCTCGCCGGAGCAGGCGCAGGCCGTGCATGCGTTCATTCGTGGCGTAGTCGCCGAGCGCGATGCTAGAATCGCCGATTCGTTGTCGATCCTTTATGGCGGCAGCGTCAAGCCCGACAACGCAGCAGAGCTGTTTTCACAGCCTGACGTCGATGGCGGGCTGGTAGGTGGCGCTTCGCTGGTGGCGGCTGATTTTCTGGCCATCGCGAGGGCAGCCGCCAGTCGCTAACGGGTAATTGTCCGGGACGGATTTCAAAAATGCTGATGTTGATCCTCAATGTGGTCTATGTACTGGTGGCGCTTGCGATGATCGCGCTGATCCTGATGCAGCGTGGCTCTGGTGCTGCCGCTGGTTCGGGTTTTGGTGCCGGTGCGTCGGGTACGGTGTTCGGTGCGCGTGGCGCGTCCAACTTCCTGTCCAAGAGCACCAAGTGGCTGGCCGTGGTGTTTTTCGGCATCAGCTTGTTCATGGCGTGGTATGCCAGCCACGGCTCGCGTCCGACGGACCAGGGCGTGGGCCTGATGAGTACGGTTGAAACTGCGGCGCCGGCGGCCCCGGCGGGTGAGTTGCAGGCCGTTCCGGCAGCTCCGGCTGCCGCAGCGGTGGGTGAAGTGCCGCAGGCAACGGCTCCGGCGGAAAATATTCCTGCCAAGAGCGAAGAAAAGCCCGCTGAACCCGCACAGAAAGACTGAAGACGGTTACAATACGCGGCGCACTGCGAAGCAGCTGCGCTGACGTAAGCCCAGGTGGCGGAATTGGTAGACGCACTACCTTGAGGTGGTAGCGACTTAGGTCGTAGGGGTTCGAGTCCCCTCTTGGGCACCATTGTTTTATGCGGGTACACGGGTTGCAGCAGCTACCCGTCGTGGCAAGTCCCGTTCATCCCCCATGCCTTGGCACCTGCAGGTGTCCCGGGCAGAGGCAAGAGAGAATCGCTGTGCTGGCCGAATATTTGCCGTCTCTGCTGTTTCTGATCGTCGCCACCGGCATCGGCGTTGCGCTGATGTTGATCGGTCGGTTCCTCGCTCCGCGTTCGCCGGACACCGAGAAGCTCTCCGCCTACGAGTGTGGCTTCGAGGCGTTCGAGAACGCGCGCATGAAGTTCGATGTGCGCTACTACCTCATCGCCATCCAGTTCATCGTCTTTGACCTGGAAATCATCTTTATTGTGCCCTGGACCCAGGTGTTCATGGAGCTCGGCGCGCGTTCGCTGGTCACCATGGGCTTGTTCGTGGGCATGCTGTTCCTCGGCTTTATCTACGTGTGGAAGAAGGGAGCGCTGGAATGGGAGTGATCCAAACTCTCGACGGCCTGATGAACAACCCCGTCCCGGAAGGGCGGGTTGATGACATTCTGCGGCCTGAAGGCGACAACCCCCTGCTCGAGAAGGGCTATGTGACCACCAGCGTTGACGCGCTGTTGAACTGGGCACGTACCGGCTCGATGTGGCCCATGACCTTCGGTCTGGCCTGCTGCGCGGTGGAAATGATGCATGCCGGTGCGGCGCGCCTGGACCTTGATCGGTACGGTGTGGTGTTCCGTCCCTCGCCGCGACAGTCCGACGTGATGATCGTGGCCGGCACCCTGGTCAACAAGATGGCCCCGGCGCTGCGCAAGGTCTACGACCAGATGCCGGACCCGAAGTGGGTCATCTCGATGGGTAGCTGCGCCAACGGTGGCGGTTATTACCATTATTCCTATGCAGTGGTGCGCGGTTGCGATCGTGTGGTGCCGGTGGACGTCTACGTCCCGGGTTGCCCGCCGACCGCCGAGGCGCTGGTGTACGGCATTTTGCAGCTGCAGAAGAAGATCTGGCGTACCCAGACCATCGCACGCTGACCCCCTTTCAAATCAAGAGCACGCCAGCCCCCATGGCCCAGCAAGCACCTTCTCTCATCGATAAACTTCGCGCCCGTTTTGCCGGTGCGCAGGTTGTGGTGGTCGAACCGCGCGGCGAAGTAACGCTGGAAGTGGCTGTTGCCGATTGGCACGCAACCGCTCTGGCGCTGCGTGACGAATTCGGTTTCGAGCACGCCACCGACCTGTGCGGCGTCGATTACCTTGGTTACGGCAGCGACGAGTGGGATACCTCGGACGTTTCCTCGCACGGCTTCAGCCGTGGCGTGGAGGGCAATGGCGCGGGCCGTTTCGCCTGGGGTGAATTCCCCAGCCACGAAACCGCCGAAGGTGCCCAGCCGGACGCACTGCCGAAACAGCGTTTCGCGGTGGTCTGCCAGTTGCGCTCCTACCAGCACAACCAGCTGCTGCGCATCCGTTGCTACGCACCCAGCGAATCGCTGCCGGTGGTGGCCTCGCTGACCGACATCTATCCGGGCCTGAACTGGTTCGAGCGCGAAGCGTTCGACTTGTATGGCGTGATCTTCGAAGGTCACCCGGACCTGCGTCGCATCCTGACCGACTACGGTTTCGTGGGCCATCCTTTCCGCAAGGATTTCCCGCTGATCGGCAACGTCGAAGTGCGTTACGACGAAGAAAAGAAGCGTGTGGTCTACGAGCCGGTGACTTCGGTCGAGCCGCGCGTAGGCGTGCCGCGTGTTATCCGCGACGATGCCCGTTTCCAGACCGCTGAAGGCGAGCGCGCGCAGACGGAGGCAAGCAAGTGAGTGCGGACGTAAAGAAGGAATTCCACCAGGCTTCGCAGGCCTTTGCGAGCAATCCTGCCGAAGCGAAGCAGGAAATCCGCAACTACACCATGAACTTCGGCCCGCAGCACCCGGCTGCGCACGGTGTGTTGCGCCTGATCCTGGAAATGGACGGCGAGACCATCATGCGCGCCGATCCGCATATCGGCCTGCTGCACCGCGCGACCGAGAAGCTGGCCGAGTCCAAGCCGTTCAACCAGTCGATCGGTTACATGGATCGCCTGGATTACTGCTCGATGATGTGCAACGAGCACGCCTATGTCCGTGCCATCGAAACCCTGGTGGGTATCGAAGTGCCGGAGCGTGCGCAGTACATCCGCACCATGTTCGACGAAGTCACCCGCATCTTGAACCACTTGATGTGGCTGGGTTCCAACGCGCTCGATCTGGGCGCGATGGCGGTGATGCTGTATGCCTTCCGTGAGCGCGAAGAGCTGATGGACTGCTACGAAGCAGTCTCTGGCGCGCGCATGCACGCGGCGTACTACCGCCCGGGCGGCGTGTACCGTGACCTGCCGGACACGATGCCGAAGTACAAGGAGTCGCGTTGGCACAAGGGCAATGCTCTGAAGCGTCTGAATGCTTCGCGCGAGGGCTCGCTGCTCGACTTCCTGGAGAATTTCACCAAGGAGTTCCCGGGTCGCGTCGACGAGTACGAAACCCTGCTGACCGATAACCGTATCTGGAAACAGCGTACCGTCGGCATCGGCGTTATTACCCCGGAACACGCGCTGGCCTGGGGTATGACCGGCGTGATGCTGCGTGGTTCGGGCATTGCCTGGGATCTGCGCAAGAAGCAGCCGTACGCCAAGTACGACGCGGTCGATTTCGACCTGCCGCTGGGCACCAAGGGCGACTGCTACGACCGTTACCTGGTGCGTATTGCCGAGATGCGTGAATCCAACCGCATCATCAAGCAGTGCGTGGCTTGGCTGAAGGCCAATCCGGGCCCGGTGATGGTCAAGAACTTCAAGGTTGCCCCGCCTGCTCGCGCCGAGATGAAGGACGACATGGAAGCGCTGATCCATCACTTCAAGCTGTTCAGCGAAGGCTACTGCGTGCCGGCTGGCGAAACCTATGCGGCGGTTGAAGCGCCCAAGGGCGAGTTCGGCTGCTACCTGGTCTCCGACGGTGCCAACAAGCCGTTCCGCGCCCACTTGCGCGCGCCGGGCTTCGCCCACCTGTCCTCGATCGATTCGGTCGTGCGCGGTCACATGCTGGCCGACGTGGTGGCAATGATCGGCACCTACGACCTCGTGTTCGGTGAGGTTGACCGGTAATGCCGGCGGATCAGACATCGTCCGTTGCCTGCGCGGTCCAGCCGCCGCAGGCATCGGTTTTTCAGCTTTTGGTATTCGTTGAGGTCGGCCTATGAAGGCGACGGGTAATTTCGAGGCGGCGCGCAACGTCGACCCGATGGTGGTGTTGAGCGACAAGACGCGCGCTCACATCGATCACTGGCTGTCCAAGTTCCCGCCGGATCGCAAGCGTTCTGCGGTGCTGCAGGGTCTGCATGCCGCACAGGAGCAGAACCAGGGCTGGCTGAGCGACGAGCTGATCGCCGGCGTGGCCAAGTACCTGGACCTGCCGTTCGTGTGGGCGTACGAAGTTGCAACCTTCTACTCGATGTTCGAGACCGAGAAGGTTGGCCGCAACAACGTCGCGATCTGCACCAACGTCAGCTGCTGGCTCAATGGCGCCGACGACATCGTCCGCCATTGCGAGAAGAAGCTGGGCATCAAGCACGGTGAATCGACCGCTGACGGCCGCGTCTACCTCAAGAAAGAGGAAGAGTGCCTGGCTGGCTGCGCCGGTGCGCCGATGATGGTCATCAACGGTCACTACCACGAGCGCCTGACGCTGGACCAGGTCGATGCGCTGCTGGACGGGCTGGAGTAAGGCATGGCACACCACGAATCCAAGGGCCCGGTCGGACCGGCGCCGCTTCCGCACAACGTGGTCTACACCACGCTGCATTACGACACCCCGTGGTCGTACGAAAGCTATCTGAAGACCGGTGGCTACGCCGCGCTGCGCAAGATCCTCGAAGAGAAGATCCCGCCGGCCGACGTCATCGAGATGGTCAAGCAGTCCGGCCTGCGTGGCCGTGGCGGCGCTGGCTTCCCGACCGGCCTGAAGTGGTCCTTCATGCCCAAGGGTGATGTGCAGAAGTACATCCTCTGCAACTCGGATGAATCCGAGCCGGGCACCTGCAAGGACCGCGACATCCTGCGCTACAACCCGCATTCGGTCGTGGAAGGCATGGCGATTGCCTGCTACGCCACCGGCTCGACCGCGGCGTACAACTACCTGCGCGGTGAGTTCCACCACGAGCCGTTCGAGCACTTCGAGCAGGCCCTGGCCGATGCCTACAAGCACGGCTGGCTGGGCAAGAACGTGCTGGGCAGCGGTTGCGACATCGATATCTATGGCGCACTCGGCGCCGGCGCCTACATCTGCGGCGAAGAAACCGCACTGATGGAATCGCTGGAAGGCAAGAAGGGCCAGCCGCGTTACAAGCCGCCGTTCCCGGCCAACTTCGGCCTGTACGGCAAGCCGACCACGATCAACAACACTGAGACCTATGCCTCGGTGCCAGCGATCATCCGCAACGGCGCGGAGTGGTTCAAGAACCTGAGCCTGACCAATAACGGCGGCCCGAAGTGCTTCTCGGTCTCCGGCTGCGTGACCAAGGGCGGCAACTTCGAAGTTCCGTTGGGCACCACCTTCGACGACCTGCTGGCAATGGCCGGTGGTCTGCGTCCGGGCCGCAAGCTGAAGGGCGCAATCCCCGGCGGCGTGTCGATGCCGGTGCTGACCGCCGAGCAGCTCAATGGGCTGGCGATGGACTACGACACCATCCGTGCACTGGGCTCTGGCCTGGGTTCGGGTGCCATCGTGGTGCTGGATGACAGCGTCTGCTGCGTCAAGTTCGCCTGCCGCATCAGCCAGTTCTTCCACAAGGAATCCTGTGGCCAGTGCACCCCGTGCCGTGAAGGCACCGGCTGGATGCACCGCGTGCTGGAGCGCATCGTCGCCGGCCAGGCGACGATGGAAGACCTGCATCAGCTGAAGACGGTTGCCGGGCAGATTGAAGGCCACACCATCTGTGCGTTCGGTGAGGCGGCAGCGTGGCCGATTCAAGGCTTCCTGCGCCAGTTCTGGAACGAATTCGAGTACTACATCGTCAACGGTCATTCGATGGTTGACGGCAAGAAGGTGGAGACTGCTGCCGCATGAGCGCGCAACCGGTAAATCCCAATGTACCGCCGGATCACGTGACCATCGATATCGATGGTCAGTCCCTGGTCGTACCCAAGGGTTCGATGATCATCCAGGCCGCCGACAAGGCTGGCATCCCGATTCCTCGCTTCTGCTACCACGAGAAGCTGCCGATCGCTGCAAACTGCCGCATGTGCCTGGTCGACGTTGAAAAGTCGCCCAAGCCGTCGCCGGCCTGCGCTACCCCGGTCATGGATGGCATGAAGATCCAGACCCGCAACGAGAAGGCGCTCAAGTACCAGCGTTCGGTGATGGAGTTCCTGCTCATCAACCACCCGCTGGACTGCCCGATCTGCGACCAGGGCGGCGAGTGCGAGCTGCAGGACGTGTCGCTGGGTTACGGCCGTTCGGTCAGCCGCTTCAACGAGCGCAAGCGCGTCGTGGTCGACGAGGACATGGGGCCGCTGGTCGCCACCGAGATGACCCGCTGCATCCAGTGCACCCGTTGCGTGCGCTTCACCGCTGAAGTCGCTGGCACCTACGAGCTGGGTGGCATGTCGCGTGGTGAAAACCTGCAGATCGGCACCTACGACGGCAAGCCGTTGACCACCGAGCTGTCCGGCAACGTCATCGACGTGTGCCCGGTCGGCGCGCTGACCAACAAGGTGTTCCAGTTCAAGGCACGTCCGTGGGAGCTGACCGCACGCGAATCGCTGGGTTACCACGACGCGATGGGCTCGAACCTGTTCCTGCACACCCGTCGCGGCGAAGTGCTGCGTGCGGTGCCGCGTGACAACGAGCTGGTCAACGAGTGCTGGCTGTCCGATCGCGATCGTTATTCGCACCAGGGCCTGTATGCGGCCGACCGCGCGGTCAAGCCGCTGCAGAAGGTCAATGGCGAGTGGAAGGAAGTGAGCTGGGCCGAAGGTCTGGCCGCTGCCCGCGAAATCTTCGAAGCCAACCGTGGCGACGAGCTCGGCGTGCTGGTGCACCCGGCTACCTCGAACGAGGAGGGTGCATTGCTGGCCCGCCTGGCCGCTGGCCTGGGTTCGAACAACATCGACCACCGCATCAACAACCGCGACTTCTCCGATGCACCGGTTGCCGAAGCGTTTGGCATGTCGCTGGCCGATATCGAACACGCCGATCAGATCGTCGTGCTGGGTAGCAATATCCGCCACGAGCTGCCGCTGCTGCACGCTCGCCTGCGCAAGGCGCAGACCAGCAACGGCGCCAAGATTCATTCGATCAACCCGGTCGATTTCGACTTCGCGTTCAAGCTGGCTGGCAAGCACATCGTTGCACCGTCGCGCTTCGTCGAGACGCTGGGCAATGCGCAGCTGGTCGACGCGGTGAAGGGCGGCAACAACACCGTCATCATCGTCGGCGCGATTGCTGAGAATCACCCGCAGGCCGCTGCCATCCGTGCCGCTGCCAGCGCGTTTGCCACTGCCACCGGCGCCAAGCTGTGCCGCATCCCGCAGGGTGCGAATGCCGTGGGCCTGGCCCAGGTTGGCGTGCTGCCGGCCGGCAAGGATGTCAATGCAATGCTGGCGCAGCCGCGCAAGGCCTATGCCCTGTACGGCATCGAGCCGGGCCTGGACTTCGCCGATACCGCCGCTGCCCGCAAGGCGCTGGCCGGTGCCAAGGTCGTGGCCTTCAGCCACTTCGCCTGCGCCTCGACCCGCGATGTCGCCGATGTGATCCTGCCGATTGGCGCGCTGCCGGAAATCGACGCAACGCTGACCAATCTGGATGGCCGCAACCAGGTCGCCCGTGCTGGCGGCAAGCTGCAGGGCGAGGCCCGCGAGGGCTGGCGCGTGCTGCGTGCGCTGGGTGGTGACATGCAGTTGGCCGGCTTCGGTTTCACCGATCTGGCAGGCCTGCGTGCCGGCCTGCAGCCGGTCTCGGTCAAGGTTGCTGCTTCGGCGCAGCCGCAGCTGGCAGGCGAGGGCTTCGAAGTGGCTTCGACCCCGGCGATCTACCGTACCGATGCTGTCGTGCGTCGTGCGCAGGCGCTGCAGTCGCATCCGCTCAACAACGACCCACGCATCGTGCTCAATGCCGATGACGCCGCGCGTCTGCAGCTGAGCGAAGGTCAGATGGCCAAGGTCGGTACCGACGCTGGTCGCGCCACGCTGTCGGTTGTGGTCGACGCGCGCGTCGCCGCCGGTACGGTGTGGATTGAATCGGGCCACGGCGCAACCGCGCCGCTGGGTGCCGCTCGGGTAACGGTGGTGGCTGCATGAACGAGTTGCTGTTAAACGCGATCGAGCCCTTGTTCCAGTGGTTCATGTCCCTGGGTGACATCGGTATCGTGCTGTGGACGGTGATCAAGATCCTCTTGATCGCCATGCCGGTGATCATTTCGGTTGCCTTCTACGTGTTGTGGGAGCGCAAGCTGATCGGCTGGATGCACGTGCGTCACGGGCCGATGTATGTCGGTCTGGGCGGCCTGCTGCAGGCCTTCGCCGACGTCACCAAGCTGCTGTTCAAGGAAATCATTGCCCCGGCCAGCGCACACAAGGCGATGTACATCATCGCGCCGCTGATCGTGCTGGCACCGTCGTTCGCGGCGTGGGCAGTGGTTCCGTTCGACTACAAGCTGGTGCTGTCCAACGCCAACGTCGGTCTGCTGTACCTGCTGGCGATGACCTCGCTGGGCGTGTATGGCGTGATCCTCGCCGGTTGGGCCTCCAACTCCAAGTACGCCTTCCTCGGTGCGATGCGTTCGGCCGCTCAGGTGGTCAGCTACGAAATCGCAATGGGCTTTGCTCTGGTCGGCGTGATGATTGCTGCCGGCAGCTTGAACCTGACCGATATCGTGCTGGCGCAGAAGGGTAGTTCGGGTCTGTTCGACTGGTTCCTGCTGCCGCTGTTCCCGCTGTTCGTCGTGTACTGGGTGTCCGGCGTTGCCGAAACCAACCGCGCGCCGTTCGACGTGGTGGAAGGCGAGTCGGAAATCGTTGCCGGTCACATGGTGGAGTACTCCGGCGGTGCGTTCGCACTGTTCTTCCTGGCCGAGTACGCCAACATGATCCTGGTCAGCTTCCTGATCTCGATCTTCTTCCTCGGTGGCTGGCTGAGCCCGCTCCAGGGTTGGATCACGGCCGACATCTCGCCGTGGATCAACTGGATCTGGACCGGCGGTTGGCCGTGGCTGCTGCTCAAGGTGCTGTTCTTCGCCAGTGCGTACATCTGGTTCCGTGCCAGCTTCCCGCGCTTCCGTTATGACCAGATCATGCGTCTGGGCTGGAAGGTGTTCATCCCGCTGACCATTTTCTGGATCGCGGTGACGGCACTGATGGTGTTCTACGGCGTGATCCAGAAGGGCGTTTGATTCATGAATAAGATCACCCACTATTTCAAAAGCCTGCTGCTCCTGGAGTTGCTCGGCGGCTTGTGGCTGACGTTGAAATACACGTTCAAGCCCAAGTACACCGTGATGTACCCGATGGAGAAGTTCCCGCAGTCGCCGCGTTTCCGTGGCCTGCACGCCCTGCGGCGTTACCCCAACGGTGAAGAACGCTGCATTGCCTGCAAACTGTGCGAAGCGGTGTGCCCGGCACTGGCGATCACCATCGACTCGGCCAAGCGCGAAGACGGCACCCGCCGTACCACGCGTTACGAAATCGATCTGTTCAAGTGCATCTTCTGCGGCTTCTGCGAAGAAAGCTGCCCGGTGGACTCGATCGTCGAGACCCACATTCTCGAGTACCACTTCGAGAAGCGTGGCGAGAACGTCATCACCAAGCCGCAGCTGCTGGCAATTGGCGACCGGCTTGAAGCCGAAATCGCCGAGCGCCGTGCCGCCGACGCCGCCTTCCGCTGAGGTCTTGAGATGGATTGGGTAAATATTTGTTTCTGGTTCTTCTCCATCATTGCCGGCATTTCCGCGGCAGCGGTGATCAGTGTGCGCAACCCGGTGTACGCCGTGCTGTGCTTGATCCTGACCTTCTTCTCCATTGCCTGCGTCTGGTTGCTGGTGGGGGCCGAGTTCCTCGGTGTCACCCTGGTGCTGGTCTACGTTGGCGCGGTGATGGTGTTGTTCCTGTTCGTGGTGATGATGCTGGACATCGATACCACCAACCTGCGTGAAGGCTGGGTGCGTTACCTGCCGGTCGGCCTGGTGGTCGCGGTGGTGATGTTGGTGCAGATGCTGACCCTGATCGGGGTCAAGGCACGTACCGCGCCGTTCCCGGTGGACAACGCCGCTGCGGTGGCCGCCGATACGTCCAACATCACCTGGCTGGCACGCAGCCTGTTCACTGAATACCTGCTGCCGTTCGAGTTCGCGGCCGTGATCCTGACCGTGGCCGTGGTGGCAGCTGTGATGCTGACCCTGCGTCGCCGTGAAGGCCTGAAGACGCAGAACCCGACCGAGCAGACCATGACCAAGGCAAAAGACCGCCTGCGCATGGTCAAGATGGCCGCCGAGAAGCCGGTGGTGCAGGTCGATACGCAACATGACGGTGGCGAGGAGGCCAAGCCATGATTTCCCTGGGCCATATGCTTGCGCTGGGCGCGGTGATGTTCTGCATCAGCGTCGCCGGCATCTTCCTCAACCGCAAGAACATCATCGTGTTGTTGATGTCGATCGAACTGATGCTGTTGTCGGTGAACATCAACTTCATCGCCTTCTCGCGTGAGCTGGGCGACACCGCCGGTCAGCTGTTCGTGTTCTTCATCCTGACCGTGGCCGCAGCCGAAGCTGCAATCGGCCTCGCGATCCTGGTGACCTTGTTCCGTACTCGCCACACCATCAACGTGGGCGAAGTCGATTCGCTGAAGGGCTGATCCGAAGATGGAAATCACTCTCTCCAAGAGTCTGTTGATTGCAGTGGTGCTTGCACCGCTGTTCGGCAGCATCATCGCCGGCCTGTTCGGTCGTCAGGTGGGGCGCAAGGGCGCCCAGTACATCACCATCCTGGGCGTGGCCATCAGCTGCGGCCTGTCGGCTTACATCTTCTCCCAGCTGTTGTGGGGCGGGGCACAGCCGTACAACCAGAACGTCTACACCTTCTTTGAAGTCGGCCAGTACGCGGCCCACGTCGGTTTCATGATCGACCGCATGACCGCGATGATGATGGTGGTGGTGACCTTCGTGTCGCTGCTGGTCCACATCTACTCGATCGGCTACATGTCCGAAGACGACGGCTACCAGCGTTTCTTCAGCTACATCTCGCTGTTCACCTTCTCGATGCTCACCTTGGTGATGAGCAACAACTTCCTGCAGCTGTTCTTTGGCTGGGAAGCGGTGGGCCTGGTGTCGTACCTGTTGATCGGTTTCTACTTCAAGAAGCCGACCGCCATTTTCGCCAACATGAAGGCCTTCCTGGTCAACCGCGTTGGTGACTTCGGCTTCCTGCTCGGCATCGCTGGCATCCTGTGGGCCTTTGGCTCGCTGGACTACGCCACCGTGTTCGCCAATGCCAGCACCGTGCTGGGCACCGACACGACCGGTCACGCCATGGTGCAGCTGATCGGCGACAACCAGTGGAGCGTGGCGACCATCATCTGCATCTGCCTGTTCATCGGTGCGATGGGCAAGTCGGCACAGGTGCCGTTGCACGTGTGGCTGCCGGACTCAATGGAAGGCCCGACCCCGATCTCGGCACTGATCCACGCCGCGACCATGGTCACGGCGGGTATCTTCATGGTCACCCGTATGTCGCCGCTGTTCGAGCTGTCGCAGACCGCGTTGGACTTCATCCTCTTCATCGGTGCCACCACCGCGTTCTTCACCGGCCTGATCGGCATCGTGCAGACCGATATCAAGCGCGTGGTTGCGTACTCCACCTTGTCGCAGCTGGGCTACATGACGGTTGCACTGGGCGTGTCGGCCTACTCGGGCGCCGTGTTCCACCTGATGACCCACGCCTTCTTCAAGGCGCTGCTGTTCCTGGGTGCCGGTTCGGTGATCATGGGCATGCACCATGAGCAGAACATGATGAAGATGGGCGGCCTGCGCAAATACATGCCGATCACCCACATCACCATGTGGATCGGTACGCTGGCCCTCGTGGGTACGCCGTTCTTCGCCGGTTTCTACTCGAAGGACACCATCATCGAAGCTGCCGCGATGCACGCGCATGCTGCCGATGCTGGCTGGGTTGCCCTGTACGGTTACTGGGCGGTGCTCGGTGGCGTCATCGTCACCAGTTTCTACAGCTTCCGCCTGCTGTTCCTGACCTTCTTCGGCAAGGAACGCTTCCGCGACGCACATGATGATCACCACGCCGATCATGGCCACGGCCACGATGACCACCACGGTCACGGTGCGCACGAGCCGCACGAGTCGCCGCTGGTGGTGACCGTGCCACTGATCCTGCTGGCGATCCCGTCCATCCTGATCGGCTTCTTCACCATCGGCCCGATGCTGTTTGGTACCGGTTGGGACGGCCATGCTGCCGCTGGCGGCATTCCCGGCCAGGCCATGTCGTTCTTCACCGGCATCGTCGACTTCTACGACCCGGCGCGTGACACCATTGCCGAAGTCGGCAAGGAGTTCTGGCACGGTTCGGTGGCCTATGCGATACACGGCATGCAGATGCCGGCGTTCTGGCTGACGGTTGCAGGTTTCGCGCTGGCCTGGGTGTTCTACATCTGGAAGCCGGAACTGGCAGGACAGGCTCGCAAGACCCTTGCACCGGTGGTTTCGGTGCTGGAAAACAAGTACGGCTTCGACAAGCTCTGGATCGACGGCTTTGCCGGCGGTGGTGTGCAGCTCGGCAAGGCCGCCCGTGCCGTTGATAGCACGGTCGTTGATGGGGTGATGGTCAATGGTTCGGCGCGTCTGGTCGACCTGGCTGCCAACCTGTTGCGCCGCACCCAATCCGGTTTCCTCTACCACTACGCGTTCGCGATGATCATCGGCCTGATTGCCCTGTTGGGCGTGCTGATGCATTTCTGGCGTTGACCTGTACGGAATAGAAGACGTGTCGAACTGGCCTCTACTTAGTATTCTCATTTGGCTGCCGATCATCGGCGGCGCATTGATCCTGGCTCTGCGCAACGCCCAGGCCGCCCGTTGGGCGTCCCTGGCGGTGGCACTGCTCACTTTCCTGCTCAGCCTCGGTCTGCTCAGCGGTTACGACCGCGCCGCTGCCGATGTGATGCAGTTCGTCGAACAGCATCCCTGGATCCCGGCGTTCGACATCGGCTACAACCTGGCCGTCGACGGTATCGCCATTGCCCTGATCCTGCTGACCACGCTGATCGGCGTGTTGGCACTGATCGGTGCCTGGGGCGTGGTCGACAAACGCGTCAACCAGTACGTGGCCGCCTTCCTGATCCTGGAAGGCGTGACGGTCGGCATTTTCGCAGCCACCGACGCGATGCTGTTCTACGTGTTCTTCGAAGCCATGCTGATCCCGATGTTCCTGATCATCGGCGTCTGGGGCGGTCCGCGTCGTATCTACGCGGCGATGAAGTTCTTCCTGTACACCTTCCTCGGCTCGGTGCTGATGCTGGTGGCACTGATCTATCTGTACCTGAAGGGCGGCAGCTTCCAGCTGGTTGACCTGTATCAGCTGCAGCTGTCGGGCAAGGAGCAGACCTGGATATTCTTCGCCTTCCTGATCGCTTTCGCGGTCAAGGTGCCGATGTTCCCGGTGCACACCTGGCTGCCGGACGCGCACGTTGAGGCGCCGACCGCCGGTTCGGTGATCCTGGCCGCGATCGCACTGAAGATTGGTGGCTACGGCTTCCTGCGCTTCAACCTGCCGATCGTTCCGGACGCGAGTCACGAGTGGGCCTGGCTGGTGATCGCGCTGTCGCTGGTGGCGGTGATCTACGTCGGCCTGGTGGCGATGGTGCAGGACGACATGAAGAAGCTGATTGCTTATTCGTCGGTCGCACATATGGGTTTCGTCACTCTGGGTACGTTCATTGCGCTGTGGCTGGTTCGTGACGCCGGTAGTGCCGATGCAGCCCGCCTGGGCCTGCAGGGCGCCATGGTGCAGATGATCTCGCACGGCTTTGTGTCCGGCGCGATGTTCTCCTGCGTGGGCGTGCTGTATGACCGCATGCACAGTCGCCGCATCGCCGATTACGGCGGCGTGGTCAATGTGATGCCGTGGTTCGCAGCGTTCGCACTGCTGTTCTTCATGGCCAACTCCGGCCTGCCGGGTACCAGCGGCTTCGTTGGCGAGTTCATGATCGTGCTGGCTGCATTCCAGTGGAACCCGCTGGTTGCTTTGGGCGCCGCGACCACGCTGATCATCAGTGCTGCTTATTCGCTGTGGCTGTACAAGCGCGTGTTCTTCGGTGAAGTGGGCAATGCCCACGTCGCCGAGCTGAAGGATATGAATGGTCGCGAGTGGCTGGTAATGACCGTGTTTGCGGTCGGTACGCTGGTGCTGGGCTTCTATCCCAAGCCGCTGACCGATCTGATGGAGCCGTCCATCGCCCATCTGGCGATGCAGATCGCTTCAAGCAAGCTGCTGTAAGCGGCTCGTCGAGAGTATTGATTCCAGGATTTGATGATGACCACGCCGACGCCTCTGCCGTTGACCATGACCGACCTGCTGCCGTTGCTGCCCGAACTGGTAGTGATTGGCGGTGCCTTTGCCCTGCTGATCCTTGATCTGTTCATCAGCGCCAGGCACAAGGTCTGGACCCACTTCATTTCGGTGGCGATCCTCGCTGTCGCCTTCATCATGCTGCTGAACGGCGCGGGCGGGCAGGGCGAGGTGTTCCACGGGATGTTCATCCGCGACAACGCTGCCGACGTCATGAAGACCGTCGTGGTGCTGGTCAGTGGCCTGAGCCTGATCTACGGCTGGAGCTACCTGCGCGAGCGCAATCTGTACCAGGGCGAGATCCCGGTGCTGATCCTGTTCGCCACCGCCGGCATGATGATCCTGGTTTCGGCCGGCAGCCTGCTGATGGTCTACCTGGGCCTGGAGCTGCTGGCGCTGTGTTCCTATGCGCTGGTTGCCAGCAATCGTGAGAACAAGCTCGCTGCCGAAGCTGGCATGAAGTACATCGTGCTCGGTTCGCTGGCCTCTGGCTTGTTGCTGTACGGCATGTCGCTGATCTATGGCGCCACCGGCTCGCTGCACCTGGACGTGATCCACGCTTCCATCGCCCATTCCGATGAGCGCCTGCTGTTGTTGACCGGTGCGGTGTTCATGGTCGCCGGCGTTGCCTTCAAGCTCGGCGCGGCACCGTTCCACATGTGGCTGCCAGACGTGTATCAGGGCGCCCCCGCTCCGATCGCGCTGTTCATCAGCTCGGCACCGAAGCTGGCTGCATTTGGCATGGCTTACCGCCTGCTGGAAATGGGCGTTGGCCCGCTGTCGACCGAGCTGCAGTACGTGCTGGCCGGCCTGGCCGCGCTGTCGCTGGTCATCGGTAACCTGATGGCGATCGCCCAGACCAACCTGAAGCGCATGCTGGCGTACTCGACCGTGTCGCACATCGGCTTCCTGCTGATGGGTATCGCCGGCGGCGGCGAGGCGGGCTATTCGGCCGCGCTGTTCTACGCCATCGCCTACGCCATCATGTCGACCGCGGCATTCGGCGCGATCATCGCGATGTCGCGTGCCGGTTTTGAGGCTGAGAACATCGAAGACTTCAAGGGCCTGAACGCACGCAGCCCGTGGATGGCCGGCCTGGTCCTGTGCATCATGGCGTCGCTGGCCGGCATCCCACCGTTCCTGGGCTTCTGGACCAAGCTGTCGGTGCTGAGCGCGGCCGTCAACGGTGGCCTGCTGTGGCTGGCCATGGTTGGTGTGTTGTGTGCGGTGATTGGTTGCTTCTACTACCTGCGCGTCATCAAGGTCATGTACTTCGATGAGCCGGTAGGTGAGCCGCTGCCGCGCAACAATGACCGCATCCTGGGTATCGTGCTGGGCGTGAATTCCGTGCTGTTGCTGTTCCTGCCGCTCGGTTTGGGCCCGATCATGGAGTGGATGCGCAATTCTTTTGCACATTTGTAATAAAAAACGTTACAAATCTGCGCGAAGTGTGTATTATTCATCTCCTGAGTTGACGACCTAACCGCCTAGCGGAAAGGTCGGAACCACCTGATAAGTGGTTCAACCGGAAGGGTTTTTCCGGGTTTCTCCAGCTTCTTGAGAGAAACGCGAAGTAAATAAGTCTTGCATTATCGGCTTGGTTACTTCATAATTCCGCTTCTGATGCGGGGTGGAGCAGTCTGGCAGCTCGTCGGGCTCATAACCCGAAGGTCGCAGGTTCAAATCCTGCCCCCGCTACCAGCTTCGGTCTTTGCAACACGATGTGTTGATGAGGCAAAAGTTGGGCTCGCAAGAACGGCTGCTTCCGTTCTTGCAACCGGGATCCGGTCATCGGATCCAAACGGACAAAGGGCCCATTTGGGCCCTTTGCTGTTTCTGGAAATCAGAAACCCCGGTTGGGTGACAACCGTTCTCTAACTTACGAATCAAGGCTGGCTGTGAGCGACAAGGCTACTGAAATCGCGAATCTGCTGGGCCCCACCGTGCAGGCGTTGGGGCTCGAGTTGCTTGGCGCCGAATATCTGCCGGCCCCGGGCGGCGCAACGTTGCGCCTGTATATCGACGTGCCGTTGGCTGAGCAGCCTGAGCGCATGGTCAACGTTGAAGACTGCGAGCGGGTGAGCCGCGAGGTTTCCGCGCAGCTGGACGTCGAGGACCCGATCAGCGGCAATTACACGCTGGAAGTGTCTTCGCCGGGCGTGGACCGTCCGTTGTTCTCGCTGGAGCAGTTCGAGCGCGCCATTGGTGAATCCGCCAAGGTCGGCTTGAAGCTGCCGCAGGAAAACCGCCGTCGCCTGCAGGGTGAAATTGCCGCGGTTGACCAGGAGCAGGGCACGGTGACCTTCGTGGTCGACAACAAGCCGTTCGTGGCTTCGTTCGACAACATCGACAAGGCACGCATCATTCCGGACTGGGCCGCTTTGGGCCTGGCACCGACCAAACCGACGGGTCCGGCCCCCAAGCAGGGCAAGACCAAGAATAATTCCAATAACGAAACGGCGGCCAAAAAGCCGCGCGCGGAGTGAGCCGATGAGCAAGGAACTTTTGCTGGTAGTTGACGCAGTCGCCAACGAGAAGGGCGTGCCGCGTGAGGTCATTTTTGACGCGATCGAGGCCGCACTGGCTTCTGCCGCGAAGAAGCGTTATGCCGAGGAAGAAGTCCTGGCGCGCGTTTCGATCAACCACAAGGACGGCACCTACGAAACTTTCCGTCGCTGGGAAGTGGTCGCTGATGACGTCGTGATGGAGTCGCCGGACCGTCAGATCCGTTTGATGGACGCTATCGATGAAGCCGACGGCGTTGAAGTCGGCGACTACATCGAAGAGCAGATTGAAAACCCCGATTTCGGCCGTATCGCAGCGCAGGCTGCCAAGCAGGTCATCGTCCAGCGCGTGCGCGAAGCCGAGCGCCAGCAGGTGGTGGATGCATGGAAGGACCGCGTTGGCGAACTGGTCACCGGTGTGGTCAAGCGCGCTGAGCGTGGCAACATCTATGTCGATCTGGGTGGCAATGCCGAAGCCTTCATTCCGAAGGACAAGGGCATTCCGCGTGACGTGCTGCGTGCCGGCGACCGCGTGCGCGGTTACCTGGCTGAAGTGCGTTCGGAGCCGCGTGGCCCGCAGCTGTTCATCAGCCGCGCTGCCCCGGAATTCATGATCGAGCTGTTCAAGCTGGAAGTGCCGGAAGTCGGCCAGGGCCTGGTTGAGATCAAGGCCTGTGCACGTGACCCGGGCGACCGCGCCAAGATCGCCGTGCTGGCCCATGACAGCCGCACCGATCCGATCGGCGCCTGCATCGGCATGCGCGGTTCGCGCGTGCAGGCGGTGTCCAACGAGCTCAATGGTGAGCGCGTGGATATCGTGTTGTGGAATGAAAACCCGGCCAACTTCGTCATCAACGCGATGGCACCGGCTGAAGTGCAGTCGATCATCGTTGACGAAGAAAAGCATTCGATGGACCTGGCCGTGGCGGAAGACCGTCTGGCCCAGGCAATCGGCAAGGGCGGCCAGAACGTGCGTCTGGCCAGCCGCCTGACCGGTTGGCAGCTGAATGTGATGACCCAGGACCAGGTAACCGCCAAGTCGGAAGCCGAACAGGGCGTCGCCCGACAGCTGTTCATGGACAAGCTGGAAGTGGACGAAGAAATCGCCGGCATCCTGGTGTCCGAAGGTTTTGGTACGGTGGAAGAAATCGCCTACGTGCCGGTTGGTGAGTTGCTGGCAGTGGAAGGCTTCGACGAAGATATCGTCGAAGAACTCCGCGCCCGCGCCCGCGATGCGCTGCTCAATGAAGCGCTGGCGGTGGAAGAGGGTGCTGACGGCGGTGTGCCGGCAGCAGATCTGCTGGCACTGAAGGGCATGGATGAGGCGACCGCGTACGCGCTGGCTGGCCACGGCGTGCGCACAAGTGAGGATCTGTCGGATCTGGCTGCCGACGAGGTTCTGGAGTTCGGCATCGAGGGCATGGATCTGGAGCGCGCCGCGGCGTTGGTCCTGGCAGCCCGCGCCGAGGAGATCGCCCGCCTGGAGCGCGGCGAATGAGCCAGCGATGAACAGTGCCCTGAGCCGCTCAGGGCGTAGACTCCGCGCTGCCTTCGTTCGTGACGAGGGGGCGCAAACAAGATCATAGGATCCGAATGTCGCAGCAAACCACCATCCGCAAGCTCGCCGAACTGGTCAACACGCCGGTCGAGAAACTGCTTGAGCAGCTGTCCCAGGCCGGGATGAAGTTCAGCGGTCCCGACCAGGTCGTGACCAGTACCGAGAAAGTGAAGCTGCTTGGCTTCCTCCGCCGTTCGCATGGCAAGGAAGAGCAGCCGGTCGAAGACGCCGAAGCCGCAGCCAAGAAGATCACCCTGAACCGCCGCAAACATCAGGAAGTGACCGTCAACGCTGGCCGCAGCAAGACCACCGTCAATGTGGAAGTGCGCCAGAAGCGTACTTACACCAAGCCGGAAGGTGGCAAGCCTGCAATGACGCCGGACGAAGAGCGCGCAGACATCCTGCGCAAGCTCGAAGAATCGCGCCAGCGCAATCTCGACGAACAGCGCATGCTGGCCGAGAAGGATCGTGCCCGCGACGAAGGCATTGCAGCCAAGAAGGCCGCCGAGGAAGCCGAAGCCGCACGCATCGAGGCCGAGAAGGCTGCTGCTGAAGCCGCCGCCAAGGCCGCTGCTGCAAAGCCGGCACCCGAAGTTGAAGCGCCGGCGCCGCGCGCCGCACGCCCGGCCGCTGCTGCACCGGCCCGCGCGCCCGCCCGCGAGGAGCGTGGCAACAACGCCAATGCCAATGCAAAGTCAGGCAAGCGCAACGAAGGTGGGGATGGCAACCGTTTCGGTGGCCAGCTGCACCTGTCGGCGTCTGACCGTGCCCGTCGTGGCAACAGCAGCAACACGAATTCGCGCGGTCGTCCGGGTGCGCGTGCACCGCAGGGCCGCCGTGGCAATGAAGCAGCACGTAGTGGTGGTGGCAGCCACGCCTTCGAACGTCCGACCGCACCGGTGGTGCGTGAAGTCGCCGTTGGCGACACCATCACCGTCGCCGATCTGGCGCAGAAGCTCGCGCTCAAGGGCGGCGAGGTGGTGAAGGCGCTGTTCAAGATGGGCGTGATGGCGACCATCACCCAGACCATCGACCATGACACTGCGGCACTGGTTGTCGAAGAGCTCGGCCACAACGTGGTTCGCGCCAACGCCAACGATGCTGAAGACGCACTGCTGGCCATCACTGGCGCTGATGAGCGCGTGGCGGTGCCGCGTGCACCGGTCGTGACCATCATGGGCCACGTCGATCACGGCAAGACCTCGCTGCTGGACTACATGCGCCGCACCAAGGTTGCCAATGGCGAAGCCGGTGGCATCACCCAGCACATCGGTGCTTACCATGTGACCACGCCGAAGGGCGTGATCAGCTTCCTCGATACCCCGGGCCACGCCGCGTTCACCTCGATGCGTGCCCGTGGTGCGCAGTTGACCGACATCGTGGTGGTGGTTGTCGCCGCCGACGATGGCGTGATGCCGCAGACCAAGGAAGCCATCCAGCACGCTCGCGCCGCAAACGCGCCGATCGTGGTGGCGATCAACAAGATCGACAAGTCGTCCGCCGACCCGATGCGTGTCAAGAACGAATTGCTTGCCGAGCAGGTCGTGGCCGAAGACTTCGGTGGCGATGTGCAGATGGTGGAGATCTCGGCCAAGACTGGCCAGGGCATCGACGACCTGCTGGATGCAATTTCGCTGCAGGCCGAAGTGCTGGAACTGAAGGCCGTGGCCGACGGCCGCGCCAACGGCGTGGTCATCGAATCCTCGCTGGACAAGGGCCGTGGCCCGATCGCAACGGTGCTGGTGCAACAGGGTCTGCTGAAGAAGGGCGACTACCTGGTGTGTGGTATCCAGTACGGCCGCGTGCGTGCACTGTTCGACGAAACCGGTGCCCAGGTCTCCGAAGCGGGTCCGTCGATTCCGGTGCAGGTGCTGGGTCTGTCGGGTGTGCCGGAAGCCGGTGATGACTTCGTCGTGGTTGAAGACGAGCGTCTGGCCAAGGACGTCGCGCAGACGCGTGAAACCAAGCGTCGCGAGTCGCGCCTGGTCGCCACTGCCGGCAGCCGCATGGAAGACATCATGTCGCAGCTGGGCAAGGGCGAAGGCCAGCAGGTGCTGAACCTGTTGATCAAGGCCGACGTGCAGGGTTCGGTGCAGGCACTGAGCCAGGCGCTGGTTGCGTTGTCCAACGACGACATCCGCATCAACGTGATCCACTCCGGCGTGGGCGGCATCACCGAGTCCGACGCCAACTCGGCCGTGGCTTCCAAGGCCACCGTCATCGGCTTCAACGTGCGTGCGGATGCTTCGGCCCGTCGCATCATTGAATCCAACGGCGTTGACCTGCGTTACTTCTCGATCATCTATGACGTGATCGACCAGGTGAAGCAGGTGGCATCCGGTCTGCTCGGCGTGGAAATCCGCGAAGAGATCATCGGTATCGCCCAGGTTCGCGACGTGTTCCGCAGCTCCAAGTTCGGCGCGGTTGCAGGCTGCATGATCATCGAAGGCGTGGTGAAGCGGAACAAGCCGATCCGCGTGCTGCGCGACAGCGTGGTGGTGTTCGAGGGCGAGCTGGAATCGCTGCGTCGCTTCAAGGAAAACGTCGAGGAAGTTCGCAACGGTACCGAGTGCGGTATTGGCGTGAAGGCTTACAACGACGTCAAGCCGGGCGACCAGATCGAGTGCTTCGAGCGTATCGAAGTGCCGCGCACGCTGTAACGGCTGCGATCGAGGTGCCGGGAGTCGGGATGCGCCAAGGCGGGTCCCAGCGAGCGGGGCCTCTACCGGCCGGGTCGGGGAATCGTCAGTTGTGGCCGTGAAAGCGGTTGCGGCGGGCGGTTCCCTTCCGGTTTCATCGAAATTCACTCTTTATTGCTGATACTTGCCCGATGCCTAAGACTTTCCATCGTACCGACCGTGTTTCTGCGCAGATCCGCCGTGATCTGGGCACGCTGGTGCATGCCGCCGTGCGTGAATTCGGCCTGCCTTCGGTCAGTGTGTCGGACGTGGAAGTCACCCGTGACATGGCCCACGCCAAGATCTTCGTGACCGCGCTGATGCCGGAACGTGCGGATGAGGCGATGAAGGGGCTGCGCGAGCTGACCGTTGAGCTGCGCATGTCGCTGGCCA
Organism: Stenotrophomonas sp. STEN022; assembly: GCF_056760155.1. Classification (NCBI taxonomy): domain Bacteria; kingdom Pseudomonadati; phylum Pseudomonadota; class Gammaproteobacteria; order Lysobacterales; family Lysobacteraceae; genus Stenotrophomonas; species Stenotrophomonas sp. STEN022. Next base: position 20,691 of record NZ_JBRREG010000031.1, on the reverse strand, counting down.
AGGCGATGAAGTTGCGGCATGTGCCGGAGCTGCATTTCCACTACGACGATTCGGTCGATCGTGGTGAGCGCATCGACAATCTGCTGCGCGACCTGGCGCCGGCACCGGACCCCGGGTCCGACGCCGACAGCGGCCCCGATAAAGCGTAATCGCAGCAGCCCGTAAGGGCTGTTGTCATGTCTGGCCTGCGCATTGGCGCAGGTGACTTTTCTGTTCTCTGCCGGCTGCGCTGAACGCGCGGCGGCCCGCTCATGGTGTTGCATGCGTCCCAGAATTCAATTCCGCCGCCTGGATGGCATCGTTCTGCTCGACAAGCCGGCAGGCATGAGCTCCAACACCGCGCTGCAGGTTGCGCGTCGCCTGTTCCGTGCCGAGAAGGGCGGTCATACCGGCAGCCTTGATCCGCTGGCCACCGGTCTTCTGCCGCTGTGTTTTGGCGAAGCGACCAAGATCGCCGGCCTGTTGCTGGGCTCGGCCAAGGCCTATGACGCCGAAATCCGGCTTGGTAGCACCACTGATACCGATGATGCCGACGGCGCGGTGCTGCGCCAGCGGCCGGTACCTGAATTCAGTGATGCGCAGTTGCAGGCGGCCTTGGCCAGCCTGACTGGCACCATCCTGCAGCGGGCACCGATCTATTCGGCGCTGAAGCAGGGGGGCGAGCCGCTATATGCCAAGGCGCGTCGTGGCGAGGCCATCGAGGCCCCCGAGCGCGAAGTGCAGGTGCAGGCGATTGAAGTGCTGGCCCGTGAAGGCGAGCGCCTGTCGCTGCGCGTGACCTGCGGTTCTGGCACCTATATCCGCAGCATCGCCCGCGACCTTGGCGAGTTGCTGGGCTGTGGTGCACATGTCACCGCGCTGCGCCGGCTGTGGGTGGAGCCGTTCATGGCGCCGAAGATGATCGGCCTGGATGCGCTGCGCGCAGTAGCTGAATCCGGCGACGAAACCGCCTTGCTGGACTGGTTGCTGCCAATCGAGCAGGGCCTGAGCCAGTTCGCCCGGGTCGAGCTGGATGCCGCCCAGGCAGCGCGGTTCTGCCTTGGCCAACGCCTGCGCAATCAGGACTGGCCGGTAGGCCTGGTGGTGGTTTATGGCGAAGGCGGCCAACCGCTGGGCCTGGGCCAGGTGGAAGAGGGCGGGCGGCTGGGGCCGCAGCGCCGCTTCAATCTCTGAACGGGCCGCGGCGGACAGTACCTTTAAGACCACAGCCGCCTTGTCCCGGATGGTTGTGACCGTTACAATTTTGCGGCCCTAGAAAGGGCAACTGTCCACCTCGGTGGGCAGCCTATTAATCGGCGAGCTGTGCGGTGCGTCTTGAGGCGTTCCTGCTGGCCCCGCATCTGAAGAGAAAAACCATGTCGATCGACACCCAGAAAGTCATTGAAGAAAACAAGCGCGGCGCTGCTGATACCGGTTCCCCGGAAGTCCAGGTCGCCCTGCTGACCGCTCGCATTGAACTGCTGACCGGCCACTTCAAGGAACACAAGAAGGATCACCACAGCCGCCGTGGCCTGCTGCAGATGGTCAATCGCCGCCGTAGCCTGCTCGACTACCTGAAGAACAAGGATGTCGCACGCTATAAAGCATTGATCGAAAAGCTCGGCCTGCGCCGCTAATCGATACCCGCCGCGGCGCAGCGATGCGCCGCGGCTTTGTTTTTAGAGCTTCAAAATCGTAGTAGACCGGCCGGAACCGCCCGGCCAGCCGTTGCCGGCATGGGTTGGCAACGGACCAATCGAAGAAAGCATTTCAAGGATCCCCCGTGGCAAAAATCACCAAAACCTTCCAGTACGGCAAACACACCGTCACGCTTGAAACCGGCGAAATCGCCCGTCAGGCCGCCGGCGCAGTCATCGTCAAGATGGACGACACCGTGTTGCTGGTCACTGCCGTCGCCGCCAAGAGCGCGCGCGAAGGCCAGGACTTCTTCCCGCTGACCGTCGATTACCAGGAAAAGTTCTACGCCGGTGGCCGTATCCCGGGTGGCTTCTTCAAGCGTGAAGGCCGTGCGACCGAAAAAGAGACGCTGATCTCGCGCCTGATCGATCGCCCGATCCGTCCGCTGTTCCCGGAAGACTACAAGAACGAAGTGCAGATCATCGCCACGGTGATGTCGCTGAACCCGGAAGTGGACGGCGACATCGCCGCCCTGATCGGTGCTTCGGCCGCACTGTCGCTGGCCGGCACCCCGTTCAAGGGCCCGATCGGCGCTGCCAAGGTCGGTTACAAGGACGGCCAGTACATCCTCAACCCGACCGTGTCGGAGCTGAAGGAATCGCAGCTGGAGCTGGTGGTCGCAGGTACCGCCAACGCCGTGCTGATGGTGGAATCCGAAGCCGCACTGCTGTCCGAAGACGTGATGCTGGGCGCCGTGGCCCTAGGGGACCGCGGAATTCAGAAAGTGATGAACCCGCTCAACGCAAGGGCCCGTGAAACCCGCACCACACCCCGCGCCGGGGTTGCCCCCGCCGCGCCCCCCCCGCGGGTAAGCGCCCTGCAGGAAGCCGTCGGCGGCAAGCTCGGCGAAGCTTTCCAGGTGCGTGACAAGCTGCAGCGTCGTGACGCCATCTCGGCGATCAAGAAGGACGTGGTCGAGACCCTGGCTGGCCGCGTTGCCGCTGAAGGTTGGAACCCGGCCGAGCTGTCGAAGGAATTCGGCGAGCTGGAATACAGCACCATGCGCAACTCGGTGCTGGACACCAAGGTCCGCATCGACGGCCGTGCGCTGGACACCGTCCGCCCGATCGCCGTGAAGACCGGTGTGCTGCCGCGTACCCACGGTTCCTCGCTGTTCACCCGCGGTGAAACGCAGGCCATCGTGACCATCACCCTGGGCACCGCCCGTGATGGCCAGGTGATCGACGCCGTTGCCGGTGAGTACAAGGAAAACTTCCTGTTCCATTACAACTTCCCGCCCTACTCGGTCGGTGAGTGCGGTCGTTTCGGTGCGCCGAAGCGTCGTGAAATCGGCCACGGCCGTCTGGCCAAGCGCGGTGTGCTGGCTGTGATGCCGTCGCTGGAAGCCTTCCCGTACACCATCCGCGTGGTGTCGGAAATCACTGAATCCAACGGCTCCTCGTCGATGGCTTCGGTCTGCGGTTCCTCGCTGGCCCTGATGGACGCCGGCGTGCCGGTCAAGTCGCCGGTTGCTGGTATCGCCATGGGCCTGGTCAAGGAAGGCGAGCGTTTCGTCGTCCTGTCCGACATCCTGGGTGACGAAGATCACCTGGGCGACATGGACTTCAAGGTCGCTGGTACCGCCGAGGGCATCTCCGCCCTGCAGATGGATATCAAGATCGAAGGCATCACCGAAGAGATCATGAAGCAGGCACTGCAGCAGGCCAAGGCTGGCCGTCTGCACATCCTGGGTGAAATGGCCCACGGCCTGACCTCGCCGCGCGCCGAGCTGTCGGATTACGCGCCGCGTCTGCTGACCATCAAGATCCACCCGGACAAGATCCGCGAAGTGATCGGCAAGGGTGGTTCCACCATCCAGGCCATCACCAAGGAAACCGGCACCCAGATCGACATCCAGGACGATGGCACCATCACGATCGCTTCGGTGAACAACGCTGCTGCCCAGGCCGCCAAGGCCCGCATCGAGCAGATCACCTCGGACGTCGAGCCGGGCCGCATCTACGAAGGCAAGGTCGCCAAGATCATGGACTTCGGTGCATTCGTCACCATCCTGCCGGGCAAGGACGGTCTGGTCCACGTGTCGCAGATCTCCAGCGACCGCGTCGAGAAGGTCGGCGACGTGCTGAAGGAAGGCGATGTGGTCAAGGTCAAGGTGCTGGAAGTCGACAAGCAGGGCCGTATCCGCCTGTCGATGAAGGCCGTTGAAGAAGGCGAGGGCACCCCGGCCGAATAAGGCTGCGGTGTTGTATCGCTGAGAAGAAAAGCGGGCCTAGTGTCCGCTTTTCTTTTGCCTGTACGACAGCAGCCGAGCAGCCGTAGTGCCGAACCATGCTCGGCAGAGGCTTTCCAGGTAATCCATCGGTCTTGTGGGGACGGCGTCAGCCGCGAAGCTCGAGATCCGCCAGGTTGCAGGCATCACTCGAATTTCATTGCCGCCAGCTTCGCGGCTGACACCGCTCCCACAAAGAATGATGCTTATGCAGCCGTAGTGCCGAGCCATGCTCGGCAGAGGCCTTCCCGACAATTCTTCCATCTTGTGGGGGCGGTGTTAGCCGCGAAGCTGATGGTCGACAACTTGCCGGCCTGAATCAGCGCAGCATCGCTGCGCTCTACAGTAGCTACCCACTATCTCCGATCCGCCATCACCGGCTTTTGCCGATGGAATGCGAGCAGATGCCTGCCAGCATTCCCCAAGGCGCAAACGGGGACGGATATGCCAGCTCAGCGAAACGCGGGCGACGCGGTTCAACATCACTCAAACCTCGCCTTCGCCGGAAAGGCCGTAGCGGCATGCTTTATGGCCGGTATCTGTACGGCCATTCTGGCTCCGGCCATGCCGTCAACGTGGGTGCGCTGGGCGGCATTGTCGGCGGGCCTGCTGTTATGGCTCACAGCCCCGCGTTGGCGCTGGCTGGGGGCAGTGCTGGCCGGTTTGGGCTGGGCTTTCCTGCATGTGGGTTGGGGCCTGGAACAGCAGCTGGCTGCACGCAGGGAGGCGCAGGAAATCACGGTGACAGGCGTTGTAAGCAGCCTTCCCCAGCACGAGATTCGTCGCACGCGCTTTCAACTACGCCTGGATGCGGAAGCCGACCTTCCACCAGACCTGCGTGGGGAGACGGTGCAGGTGTCCTGGTACGACGACTTTGGCGCAACAGCGCCCGGTCCACGCCTGCAGGTACACGCGGGCGAACGTTGGCAGTTGAATCTGCGCCTGCGTGCACCACGCGGGCTGGTCAATCCCGGCGGCTTTGATGCCGAGCGACACGCGTTGGCACAGGGCATTGCCGCCAGCGGAGTCGTGCGCCAATCGCCTGCACCACAACGCTTGGTGGCAGCTGCCGGGCTAGGGGCATGGCGCGAACGCATGGCCGCGCGGATCGCAGCGCAGGTGCCGGCCGCATCTTCGCGCTATGTACAGGCCCTGGCGCTGGGCGATACGCGCGGTCTTGGTGAAGGCGACTGGCAGGTGCTGCGTGCAACCGGCCTGACCCATCTGATAGCCATCTCGGGCTTTCACGTCGGCATGGTTGCACTGTGCGCAGCGTGGTTGGTGGCAGGACTCTGGCGCTTGCTGCCTTGGTGCGGTCGCTATTGCCCGCGTCCGCAAGCCGTTGCCATTGGTGCGCTGCTTGGGGCGACGACGTATGCGGCAGTAGCCGGGTTTGGCTTGCCGACGGTGCGTACCGTGCTGATGGTTGCGGTAGTGGTGCTGGCACGGCTTGGGCGCAGGCCGGTCGATGTTGCTGGCGCATTGGCGTTGGCGGCCTTGGTCGTGCTGTGGCTGGCGCCATTGTCGGTGTTGACCGCTGGCTTCTGGCTCAGCTTCGCTGGGGTGGCGTGGTTGCTGTGGTGTCTGCCCGAGCGTACACATTGGCTGCGCGGCTTCTTGTCTGCGCAGCGTGTTGCGACGTTGGGTCTGTTGCCGCTGACGGTGATGCTGTTCGGCCAGGCCTCGGCGATCGGTCCGCTGGCCAACCTGGTCGCCATTCCCTGGTGGAGTCTGGTGGTGGTGCCGCTGGCGCTTATCGGTACTGCACTGGAGGTGATATGCAGTGGTGCGGGCGGCGTGGTCTGGCGGGCCTCGGCATGGTGCTTCGATCTGAGCTGGCCGTTGTTCCAGATGCTGGGCAGTGCTCTCTATTCATTGTGGTGGTTGCCCGAGCCGGCGTGGTTCGCCTTGCCTCTGGCGCTGCTCGGCGCCGTGTGGTTGTTGTTGCCGGCCGGGGTTGCGGGCAAGGGTCTGGCGGTGTTGCTGTGGTTGCCGTTGTGTCTGCCATGGCGCGACAGGCCCGAGCCGGGTGAGTTCGAGCTGGTTACGCTGGATGTGGGGCAGGGCTTGGCAGTGCTGCTGCGTACCCGTCAGCACACACTGCTGTTCGATACCGGGCCGGCGGTAGCTGACGGCTTTGATGCCGGCGAGCGGGTGGTGGTGCCTGCACTGCGTGCCTTGGGTGTGCGGCGTCTGGACCGGGTGGTGGTCAGTCATGGCGATCATGATCATGCCGGCGGACTGGCGGCGGTGCGGAGCGTCCTACCGTCTGCGGAGGTGCTGATGCCGCCGGGACTGGTGGTGGACGCAGGCACTGGAGTGGCCTGCGAGGCAGGTCAGGCATGGCAATGGGATGGGGTGCTGCTTGAGTTTCTGCACCCCACGCCGGGTTTTCCGTATCTGGGCAACGAGTCCAGTTGCGTGCTGCGGGTCCAGGGTGCTTACGGAACGGCCTTGTTGACCGGCGACATTGGCGAAGTCATCGAACAGCGCCTGCTCAAACAGATGCCGGTAAAGCTGCGCGCGGAGGTGGTGTTGGTGGCGCACCACGGCAGCGGCGGGTCGTCCAGTCATCGTTTCGTGGCGGCTACCGACGCGCGGCTGGCGCTGATCTCCAGTGGCCATGGCAATCGCTTCGGTCACCCGCGCGGTGACGTGGTGGCCCGCTGGCAGCGCTCCGGGGCCGAGGTGCTGACCACGGCCGGCAGTGGGGCGCTGCATGTATGGTTGGGCAAGCAGGGCTTGCAGCTGCGCGAGCGCAGAATCTGGCGCTCAAGGTCATGGGATGCCGCTGAGCGGGCGCGGGCGGCTGCTATCCTATCTGACATCAAATACGCGGCCACGGCGCCGGAGGGTTGAAACGTGTGGGAATTGGTCAAAGCCGGCGGATGGCCGATGGTGCCGTTGCTGCTGTTGGGCGTGCTGGCGTTGGCGATCGTCCTGGAGCGTTTCTGGAGCCTGCGCCGTAACGAGGTGCTGCCGCCGGGCCTGGGCCAGGAGGTCCGCAACTGGGCCGCGCGCGGCAAGCTGGATGCCTCGCATATCGACTCCCTGCGTGCCAACTCACCGCTCGGTGCCTTGTTGGCAGCCGCGCTTGAAGCGCGCAATCGCCCGCGTGACCAGATCCGTGAGCGCATCGAAGACACCGGTCGCCATCTGGTGCACCGGATGGGACGCTTCCTCAATGCACTTGGCACCATCGCCTCGGCTGGCCCGTTGCTCGGCCTGTTGGGTACGGTGGTCGGCATGATCCAGATGTTCCTGGGCATTCTCGATCACGGCGTCGGCGACGTCGGCCAGCTTGCTGGCGGTATCGGCAAGGCACTGGTGTGCACCGCGACCGGCATGATGGTCGCGATTCCGGCCTTGATGTTCCATCGTTACTTCCGTGGCCTGATCGATGGCTACGTGATCGAGATGGAGCAGGAAGCCAGCGCGCTGCTGGATGCACTGGATGGTCGCCCGGCGGTCATGGCGGCCAGCAAGGCCGCCGCGCCGCGCCCGGCGGCAACCGAGAAGGCCTGAGCCCATGCGGATTGGTAACAATCGCACCCAGGATGAACCGCATATCGATCTGGTGCCCTTGATCGACGTGATCCTGGTGCTGATCATTTTCTTCGTGGTCACCACCACCTTTGATGCGCGTTCGACGCTGCAGGTGCAGTTGCCCACGGCCAGCGACCAGAAGACCAGCGCGCCGCAGACTTCGCTGAGCGTGCTGGTCAATGCTGATGGCCGCTACTTCGTCAACGACCAGGAAGTGCTGCGCACCGACATCGAATCGTTGAAGCAGATCATCGCCCAGTTGGCCGGTGCCGACCGCGAGCAGAGCGTGCTGCTGCGTGCTGACGCGCGTACGCCGTACCAAGCTGTGGTCACCGCGCAGGATGCCCTCGGTCAGCTCGGTTTCCGCCGGATCGCGATTGCAACCGCACCGGAAGCCAAACAATGAGTGACAACGACTCGGCCTGGAAGATCTACAAGCGCTTGCTTGCCTCCGCCAAGCCCTATCGGCCGCTGTTGTTGATGGCGGGCCTTGGCATGTTGATCGAGGCGGCCGCAGGCAGTGGTTTCCTGGTCCTGATGAGCCCGATCACCAATAGCCTGGTGAACCCGAAGGACATCAACCAGTGGATGCCTTTGGCTGTCATTGGGTTGTTCCTGTTGCGTGGTGTGGCTGGCTATCTGACCGATATCGGCATGGGCAAGGCCGCACGCAGCATCGCCCGTGATTTCCGGGTGCTGGTGCTGGGCAAGTACCTGCGGCTGCCAGGGCAGCGTTTCGATTCCGAGCCGGTGCCATCGATGTTGGTACGGTTGGGCTCGGACAGCGACCAAGTGGCGCAGGCTGCGATCGATGCGATGAAGGTGGTGCTGCAGCAATCGCTGCAGGCACTGGGTTCGTTGGCGGTGATGCTGTACTACAGCTGGCAGGTGACGCTTGCGATCTTCGTGCTGGCACCGCCATTGGCCTGGGTGATGAACATCGTCGCCAAGCGCTACCGGCGCATCAGTCACCGCATCCAGGAGAGTGGTGCTGATCTGCTGCAGGCGGCCGATCAGGCCCTGTCCAGCCAGCAGGAAGTGAAGATCTACGGTGCGCAGCCGGCTGAGCTGGACCGCTATACCGGGTTGGCCAACACCAACCTGCGGCTGGCGATGAAGGTCGAAGCGACGCGCAGCATTTCTTCCAGCATGGTGCAGTTGATCGGTGCGGTCGGCTTGGCTGCGCTGTTGCTCATCGCGGGGCACGAGGCCGCTGCCGGGCGTTTGACGGTGGGTGACTTCGTCGGTCTGCTGATGGCGATGCTGGCGATCATTCCGGCGCTGAAGCAGCTGACCAACGTACAGAACATGACCCAGCGCGGCATTGCCTCGGCGCAGCGCCTGTTCCATGTGCTTGACGCAAAAGACGAAGTGGATGGGGGCAATCTGTCGCTCCAGCGCGCCAAGGGCCTGTTGGAATTCCGTCACGTCACTGCCCGTTATGTGGGACAGACCAAGCCGGCGCTGGAAGACATCAGCTTCGTTGCCAAGCCGGGCACGGTAACCGCCATCGTTGGCCGCTCCGGCAGTGGCAAGTCGACCTTGATCAAGCTGATCCCGCGCTTCTATGAAATTGAGGCTGGCGAAATCCTGCTTGATGGCCACCCGTTGCAGGATTACAAGTTGGCCGATCTGCGTCGGCAGATTGCTCTGGTTGGACAGCAGGTCACCTTGTTCAATGGCAGCATCGCCCAGAACGTCGCCTATGGTGAGCTGCAGGAGCGCAGCGTCGAGCAGTTGCAGCGGGCAATCGATGGCGCAAACGCCAGCGAGTTCGTTGAGCAGCTGCCGCAGGGAATTGATGCGCCGGTTGGGGCAAAGGGCGGTCGCCTGTCCGGTGGCCAGCGTCAGCGCCTGGCGATTGCCCGCGCGATGCTCAAGGACGCGCCTATCCTGATCCTGGACGAAGCAACCGCTGCGCTGGACAACGAATCCGAGCGGCTGGTGCAGGACGCACTGCAGAAGTTGATGCCAGACCGCACCACGCTGGTCATCGCGCATCGCCTGTCCACCATCGAGCACGCCGATCAGGTGTTGGTGATGGATCAGGGGCGCATCGTCGAGCGGGGAACCCATGCCGAATTGCTGGCGATGGGCGGTCTGTACGAACACCTGCATAGCATGCAGTTCCGCGACAGGCAGGAATGATGGCCAAGCAAGGACCGCAAACGCCGGCCTACTGGTATGGCGATGCACCGGTGCCGCTGCTGGCACGGCTGCTGGCGCCGCTGTATGGCGCAGTAACCGGCCTGCGCCGCAGCCTGTACCGCCGTGGTTGGTTGCGTGCCCGGCAGGTACCGTTGCCGGTGATCGTGGTTGGCAATATCACTGCCGGTGGTACCGGCAAGACGCCGTTGACGATTGAACTGGTCAACCGCCTGCGTGAAGCGGGCTGGAAACCCGGTGTCGCCAGCCGCGGTTATGGCCGCGACGAGGCTGATACGGCGCGCTGGGTCACCGCGGATATGGACGTGGGCCTGGGCGGGGATGAGCCGGTGCTGATCGCCTGGAAGACCGGCGTGCCGGTGCGGGTGGACAAGGATCGGGTCGCCGCGGCCAAGGCCCTGCTGGATGCCGGTTGCGATGTGGTGGTCTGCGATGACGGTCTGCAGCACTACCGTTTGGCGCGTGATATCGAAATCGAAGTGGTGGACGCAGTGCGCCGCTATGGCAACGGACGGTTGCTGCCGGCCGGGCCGCTGCGCGAGCCGGCCTCGCGCGCCGCGCAGTGTGACTTCCGGGTGGTCAATCTTGGGCAGAACAGTGATGCGCCCACTCAGGTAGGGGACTCCGGTTTCGGCGAGTGGGCGATGCGTCTGTCGATCGAATCGGCGCGGCCACTGAAGGGCGGCCGCGGCAAACCCTTGAAGACATTTGCCGGCCTGCGGGTACACGCGGTGGCAGGCATCGCCAATCCGCAGCGGTTTTTCCAGATGCTGCGCGGCCGCGATATCGGTGTGGTGCCGCATGCCTTTGCCGATCATCATCGTTACACGCCGCAAGACCTGTCCTTCGGCAGCGAGTTGCCGGTATTGATGACCGAAAAAGACGCGGTCAAATGCCAGGGTTTCGCTACCGCGTGGCACTACGCTGTGCCGCTGCAGGCTGAGTTGCCGGCAGCATTCTGGGTGGCCCTGCTCGACCGTCTGGGTAAGCTGTCCCGCGGTTGATGCATGCTGTTGTCGTACGTGTTGGAAGGAGTTGAGATGAGCAGGGTTCCCGAATTCGTGGTGGCCATTCCGGCCCGCTATGCCTCCACCCGCTTGCCGGGCAAGCCCTTGGCGCTGATTGCCGGGGAGCCAATGGTGCTGCACGTGGCGCGTCGCGCGTTGGACGCGGGCGCCCGCGAGGTGTGGGTGGCTACCGATGACGCGCGGATTGCGGAAGCGGTGGCGGGATTGACCGGCATCCATGTGGCGATGACCGACCCCGCGCATGCCTCCGGTACCGACCGTCTTGCCGAATGTGCTCGCCAGGCTGGTTGGGCCGACGATGTGATCGTGGTGAACCTGCAGGGTGATGAGCCCTTCGCCCCGGCGGCAGGCATCCAGGCAGTGGCGACAATTCTTGCCGACAGCGGCGCGCCGATGTCGACGTTGGCAACGCTGGTGGAAGACGCTCCGACCCTGTTTGATCCCAATGTGGTCAAGCTGGTACGGACTGCGCAGGGCGATGCGCTGTACTTCAGCCGCGCGCCGATTCCGTGGCACCGCGATGGCTTCGCCGTCAGTCGCGATGTGCTGCCGGCCGGCCAGTGGCTGCGGCATATCGGTATTTATGGCTACCGAGCTGGTTTCCTGCAGCAGTTTGCCGGCATGCCGCCCGGTAATCTGGAGCAGATCGAATCGCTGGAGCAGCTGCGGGTGCTGGAGGCTGGCTTCCGTATCGCGGTGGGCTTGTCGCCCGCGCCATTCCCGCCAGGGATCGACACCCCGGGAGACCTGCATCGCGCCGAGGCGCGAATGAGGGCGGGGCAATGAAGTTGCTGGTGGTCTGCCTGGGCAATATCTGCCGCTCGCCGATGGGTGAAGGGGCTTTGCGCGCGCGGATTGCCGAGGCGGGGTTGGGCAGTTGGGTGCAGGTCGGTTCGGCTGGAACCTCGGGCCATTGGCATGCCGGGCGCAGCCCCGATCCGCGTGCCGTTGCCTGTGCCCGCCAGCATGGCGTGGACATAGCCGCCCAGCGGGCCCGCCAGCTGCTGGCCGAGGATTTCGATGAATACGACCTTATCCTGTGTGCGGATGTCGACAATCTGCGTGAGGCCCGGCAGCTGGCGCCGGCCGGGTTCGAGGCGCGTGCGGTGTTGTGGCTGCCGTGGGCAGGCATTGAAGGGGCCGATGTGGTGCCGGACCCCTATTACGGTGATGTGGGAGATTTCGAACACAGCTGGGCGCTGCTCGATACTGCGGCCCAGGCCACAGTGCGCCGCCTGTCGCGGCGCGACGACTCCGGCATAATCCCTGCATGAACGAAAACCGTGTAACGGAACTGCCCACCTCCGGTATCTGGCTGAATGCAGCGCCGGCGACCTTGCAGGACATGCGCGGTCGCCCGCTGGTGCTGGCCTTCGTCAACGGAGCCTCGGTGTGGTGCATGCAGCGGCTGGCTGAGGTCATGCGCTGGCAGGCGCGCAACCCCGGCAAGGTGCAGTTGCTGGTGGTGCAGGTGCCGCGATTCGAGTTTGAACGTGAACCGCAGCAAGCACTGAAGCTGCTGCGTCGGCAGGGCATCAGTGCGCCCATCGTGTTGGATGCGCAGTGGGATGCCTGGCGCCGGTTTGACGTACAGTCCTGGCCAACCCTGCTGATGCTCGATGCCTATGGGCAGGAACAGGAGCGGCTGGTGGGCGCGACCGGTGACTTGGAGCGGGCCTTGAACAGTCTGGGTGAAGGCATGACGCGCCCGTTGGACGATGATGCCTACGGCATCCGTGAAATCAACGCCGAACCGCGCCTCCCGCTGCTGTTCCCGGGCGGACTGGTTGCCACGGCAGATCGCCTTTACGTGGCTGACACCGGTCACCATCGAATTCTAGAGTGCACCCATAATGGCCGCGTTCTGCGTCAGTTCGGCTTGGGCAGCGCCGATCTGATCAATGGCGGCACCGGCGAGGCGACGTTCAATCGCCCGCAGGGCTTGGCTTTGGTGCGCGAGATCCTGTACGTGGCTGATACCGGCAATCACGCCTTGCGCAGCATCAATCTGATCAGTGGGCAGGTGGACACCTTGTGCGGCAACGGCCGTGCAGGTGATCCGCGTGCCGGCGTGTTGGCCCAGCCTTGGGACAGTCAGCTCAATCATCCAGCAGCGGTTGCGGTGGCGGACAACCAGGTCCATATCGCGATGGCCGGTGACAACCATATCTGGAGCTATGACCTGGGCACGCGCGAGCTGCGCTGGAGGGCCGGTGCCGGCGCAGTGGAGGTGCGCGATGGCAGTGGTCATCTGGCTGCATTTGCACAGCCCAGCAGTCTGGTTGCGGTCCAGCAGACGCTCTACGTCTGCGACGCGCTGGGCTCGGCGATCCGTTCGGTGCAGCTGCGTGGCGACCTGGTGCAGACGCTGGTCGGGCAGGGACCATGGGAGTCGGGCAATGTTGATGGCCCGCGCTTGCGTGCGCGCCTGCAGTACCCGTTGGCCCTGGCAATGGGGCCGGACTCGCCGCTGCTGTGGATTGCCGATGCCGGCAATGGTTCGCTACGTACCCTGCGCTTGGGCGGTGGTGATCTGTCCACGGTCAACCTGCCGCGTCGCCTGCATGGTCCGGCCGCCTTGGCGGTGGCTGCAGGCGCGATCTGGATTGCCGAAGCCGACGCGCACGCTGTGCTGCGTTTTGATCCACTCAGCGGTGAACTGAGTGAAGTGCCGATTGAAGGATGACCGACGTAGTTGCCAATGAATTCGATGGCAAGGCCTTCGCTGCGGCGCTGAGTACAGCGCCAGGTGTGTACCGGATGTACGCTGCCGATGACAGCTTGCTGTACGTGGGCAAGGCCGGCGCGCTGCGCAAGCGCGTAGGCAGTTACTTCAACGGCTCGCCGAAGAGCCGCCGCATCATGATGATGCTGTCGCAGGTGGCGCGGATGGATGTCACCGTCACCCGCACCGAGGCTGAAGCGCTGCTGCTGGAAAACCAGCTGATCAAGTCGCTGAACCCGCGTTACAACGTCTCGCTGCGCGACGACAAAACCTATCCGCAGGTGCTGCTGACCCGCGAGCAATGGCCGCGGATTGCCCTGCATCGCGGTCCGCGTGCGGTGCCCGGACGCTATTACGGGCCGTATCCGGGCGTCGGTGCGGTGCGCGAAACGCTGAACCTGATGCACAAGCTGTTCAAGCTGCGCAGCTGCGAAGACAGCGTATTCCGCAACCGCTCGCGGCCGTGCCTGCAGTACCAGATCGGTCGTTGCAGCGCGCCCTGCGTGGAGCTGGTTCCGCAGGCCGAATACGACGAATCGGTGCGGCGCGCGGCGATGTTCCTGGAAGGCAAGAGCGATCAGCTTGCCGAGGAGCTGATGCAGGCGATGCAGCAGGCCAGCGATACGCTTGAGTTCGAGCGGGCGGCGCGGTTGCGTGATCTGGTGGCTTCGTTGCGCAGCATGCAGAACCGCCAGTACGTGGATGGGCGCGCTGCCGATCTGGACGTGCTGGCCTGTGCAACCCAGGGTGCCAGCGCCTGCGTGATGCTGCTGGCATTCCGCGATGGCCGCAATCTGGGTACGCGTGCATTCTTTCCGCGCACCAATGGCGAAGACAGCGCCGAGGAGGTGTTGGCGGCGTTTGTCTCGCAGTATTACGTCGAACATGAGCCGCCGGCGGAGGTGCTGCTGGATCGACAGATTCCGGATGCAGAGATGATCGAGGCCGCGCTGAGTGCATCGGCCGAGCGCAAGGTGGCCTTGAAGTGGAACGTGCGCGGCGAACGCGCCGGCTACGTGGAACTGGCAAGTCGCAACGCGCAGATCACCCTGGTCGCCGAGATGGACAGTGCCGGTGCACAGCAGGCGCGCAGTGAGGCCGTGCGCGAGATGCTGGGCCTGGCCGAGCCGGTCAAGCGCGTGGAGTGCTTTGATATCAGTCACACCATGGGTGAGGCTACAGTGGCCTCCTGCGTGGTGTTTGATGCGGCCGGCCCGGTGCGCGCGCAGTACCGGCGCTACAACATCAGCGGCATCGAGCCGGGCGACGATTACGCCGCCATGCGCCAGGCCATCGACCGACGTTTCCGCCGCGCGGTGGAAGAGGGTGGGGTGCTGCCGGACGTGTTGTTGATCGACGGTGGTGCCGGACAGTTGGCACAGGCACAGGCAGCGCTGGCTGACCTGGGCGTGGAAGGGGTGATGCTGGTGGGCGTGGCCAAGGGCGTGGAGCGCCGTGCCGGCCATGAAGCACTGGTGCTGCCCGATGGCCGCGAGCTACGCCCCGGCGCCGCGTCCCCGGCCTTGCAGTTCATCCAGCAGGTGCGTGACGAGGCCCATCGCTTTGCCATTACCGGCCACCGCGGGCGTCGCCAGAAGGCGCGCATGACCAGCAAACTCGAGGATATTCCCGGTATCGGCCCGCGTCGGCGCGCCAGCCTGCTCAAGCATTTTGGCGGCATTGCCGGCCTGAAGGCCGCGGGCGAGGCTGAAATCGCCCGCGTGGAAGGCATCAATGCCGCCCTCGCTGCGCGTATCTACGCTAACCTTCATGGTCTGTCGGTACCCGATCCGGCAGCGGAGTAATGTTGTAATGAAATTGACCATCCCCACCTGGCTGACGCTGCTGCGGATCCTGATGATCCCGGTGCTGGTGCTGGTGTTCTACCTGCCCTATGCCTGGACCAACTTCGCCTCGGCGGCGATTTTCGGCCTGGCGGCTATCACCGATTGGCTGGACGGCTGGGTGGCGCGCAAGTACGAGCAGCATTCGGCGTTCGGCGCATTCCTGGACCCGGTGGCGGACAAGTTGATGGTGGCGGTGGCCCTGTTCCTGATCGTGCAGGGGCACCCGACGCCGTGGATGGCGTTCTGGGCAGCGGTGATCGTCGGCCGTGAAATCGCGGTGTCGGCGTTGCGCGAGTGGATGGCCGAGATCGGCCAGCGCGCCAAGGTGCGGGTGGCGATGATCGGCAAGGTCAAGACCACCGCGCAGATGGTGGCGTTGCTGTGCCTGCTGTACTCGGTGTCGCCCAATACCTCGTACAAAACCATCTGGATGGGCGAGCCGGTTTTCCATATTGGTGACTGGATGTTGGCCATCGCTGCTTTGCTGACTCTGGTGTCTGCGCTGCAGTACCTGCGTGCGGCTTGGCCGAGCCTGCGTGAAGACGAAAAAGCCGCAAGGAATAGCGCAGTTAAAAAGTGAACAGGCTGTTGACACTGCGCCCAATGCATGTAGAATTTCGCCTCCCAAGCGGGAATAGCTCAGTTGGTAGAGCGCAACCTTGCCAAGGTTGAGGTCGCGAGTTCGAGTCTCGTTTCCCGCTCCAGTTTCAAGCATCGGGTCATGTTCATTCGTGCTTCGATGAGTAAATAGATGTAGCAAGCCTGCGGGAATAGCTCAGTTGGTAGAGCGCAACCTTGCCAAGGTTGAGGTCGCGAGTTCGAGTCTCGTTTCCCGCTCCAGTCTTGCAATACATCTCGAATGTCGGTTCTCTGTTTCGCAGGTGCTGCATTCAATCCGCGGGAATAGCTCAGTTGGTAGAGCGCAACCTTGCCAAGGTTGAGGTCGCGAGTTCGAGTCTCGTTTCCCGCTCCAGATAATGACCAGCAGATTCCATGTGATATCTGCAGGTAAAGAAAAGCCCCTGACGGGGCTTTTTTGTTGTCTGCGATTTACCTTCAGCCAACTGCTGCCGACATCGGCAGCAGCTGGCAATGCGTGACGCTGCTCAGCGCGCGGCGTGCGCTGCAGGTTCCGCAGTGGGGATGTGGGCCGCTGCACTCCATGCACGCAGCCCGATCACGGCAAGACCGAGGAAGAACACGTACAGCGCCGCGGTCACATGCAGTGACTTGAACAGATATGCGCCCACGTACACCACGTCGACCACGATCCACAGCCACCAGGTGGCGGTATGGCGGCGTGCCTGCCACCACTGCGCGACCAGGCTCAATCCGGTCAGCATCGCGTCCAGCCATGGCAGCGAGGCATCGGTGAAGCTGTGCATGCCGGCACCAAGCGCGATGCCGCCAAGCAGGCCGATACCCAGGTCACGCAGCATCTTGCTGCGTGACAGGGGCACGATACGCACGCTGCCTTCGTCGGCGGCGTGGCGACGCCAGTTGATCCAGCCATAGACCAGGAAAACGGCGAAAGCGAGCTGCAGCAGCGTGTCCGAATACAGCTTGGCTTCGGCGAATACCAGTGCATACAGCGCCACCGACAACAGGCCGACCGGCCAGGCGACCATCCGCCGTTGCGCCATCAGCCAGACGCCGAGGATGCTGCATAGCGCGGCCGACCATTCGAGCGTTGCGCTGCTCACAGCGCGACGCTCACCGATACGCGTGCCTGCCGCGGTGCGCCTGGGAACAGGTAGTAATCGCCCATGCTGCTGCCGGTGTCACGCCAGTAGAAGCGGTTGAATACATTGTCCACTGACAGGTTCCAGCTTACGGCGTGGCCCTGCAGCTGGTGCTGGAAGCGCAGGCCGGCATCGAACAGGTTGTAGCTCGGTGCGCGTACGGCGCCATCAGCGCGCGCGGTATTGGCCGATGCGTAGCGCCAGCCGCCGGTCAGGTCCAGCCCTTCAACGAAGGGCAGCGCATAGCTCAGGTGCACGCTGGTGCGCAGCTTGGGAACGTTGACCAGCTGGTGGCCTTCGTAGCTTGACGTGCCGGTATCGCGTGCACGTGCCTGCAATACGCTGGCGCTGGCGACGATCTGTAGTGCATCGGTGAGCTGGCCATTGGCGGTCAGTTCCAGGCCGACGTGTGCCTGCTTGCCTTCCTCTACGAAGGTGTAGCCGGCGTCGCTGTCGTCGGGCTTTGCGTACTGGTAGGGCTGGGTGGTGCGGAACAGTGCCGCGCCCAGCGTCAGCTGCTCGGTGCTGGAATACTTCACGCCGATTTCGAGCTGGCGCGATTGCACTGCCGGCAGGAAGGTATCGGCGTTGGCGGTCCAGAACGGTGCCTCCTGGCCGAGCGAGATGCCTTCGACATAGCTTGCGTAGGCATTGATGCTGTCGCTGGCCTTCCACATCACCGCAGTCTGCGGCAGGAAGCGCGACAGGCGGCTGCGACGTTGCGGGTTGCCGCGCTTGTCGTATGCGCGTTCGTCCAGGCGCACGTAGCGGCCGCCGGCCAGCCATTGCCAGTCTTCATTGAGCTGGATGCGGTCCAGTGCGAAGGCCGCGGTCTGGCGGCTGTCCAGGCGACGTGCGGACGCGCCGGGCATCAGTGGCGAGGGCTCGAACACGAGCAGCTGCTTGTCGTGGATATTGACCGTGCCGACGTATTCGTTGACGTTGCGGCGCTTGTCCACGGTGCGGCGGAACTGGTCCGCACCCACGGTCAGCTGATGGCCGATGCTGCCGGTGTCGAAGCTGCCGCGCAGCTCGGCGCGCAGCTCCTGGTTGCGACGGGTATCGTCCGGGCTGCGGTAGTCGTAGATGTCGTAATCGCCATTGGGGGCAAAGTAATTGCCCGGCACGCTGCCATCGGCGCATTGCGCGGCGTAGTAGCAGCCATAGGCGAAGGCGACGTTGTCGTCGATCACCGTGCGGCTGTGGCTGACGGCGACGCGGGATTGCCAATTGGCGTTGAAGTCGTAGGTGTGCAGCGCGGTGATATTGGTGCTGGCAATGCCTACCGGCTGCTGCCACGGCTGATAGCCGAGCAACTGCTCACGGTCCACGCCGGTCGGCAGTTCACGTCCGCCCAGCAGTTGGTAGCCGGAGGCCGAGCGCTGCGCGCTGGTCTGGTAGTTGGCGTCGACTTCAAGCTTGCCGCGCTCGCCGATCAGCCAGTCGGTCGCCAGCGAGTAGAAATTGCGGCGGCCATCGGCATGTTCGATATAGGACGCGCTGTCGTCCCAGGCTGCGTTGAAGCGCAGGCCGATGCGCGGGGTCAGCCAGTGGCCGACGTCGATGGCGGCATAGCGCGAGCCTTCGTTGTCGGTGCCCAGGGTGACGGTGCGTACTTCGGCCGGCCGTTTGCTGACGTAGTTGATGATGCCGCCGGGTGCCATCACGCCGGCTGCCAAACCAGCTTCGCCCTTGAGCACTTCCACCGACTGCAGGTTCTCCAGTGCCAGACGCTGTTCGCCGGCGATCGACATGCCGTTGAAGCGGTAGCCGGTGGCTGTGTCCAACGCGAAGCCACGGATGGCGATGTTCTGGTAGTAACCGACCGGTGCGTAGGCATCACCGAGCGAGGCGTCATTGCTGGCCAGTTCGGACAGCGAGCGCACCTGCTGGTGGTCGAGGAAGTCGCGGTCCAGCACGTTCATTGATGCCGGCGTGCTTTTCCAGTCGCCGCTGCCAAAGCTGTTGGCGCGGGAGTTGTCCGCGTCCGGCTGGCGTGCCTGCACGCGCACGGCGGCCAGTTCGGTCGGGGAGTATTCGGCAGCGGCATCGAGGCCGGTGTCGCTGGCGTACAGCGGCAGGGCGGTGCTCAGGGCGAGAGACAGCAACGTGGGGCGCAGGCAGCGGTTCATTCGATTCGTCTTCAGGCAACAAGGGAGACGAAGCGAAGGCGCGCATGCGCAGCGCCAATGACGGCGCTACGGCTGCTGCTCAAAGCTCCCTACGCCGGTGCAAACCGGATCAGGTTCCAAGGGACTCTCTCAGCCTGGCAAATCCAGGCACCCCCGCTTCAGGGCGCCATTTCACTACAAATGCGAATGATTTGCGAGTCGGGCTGCTTCAGGCGGCGGCGTGCAGGGCCTGCAACAAGGTTTGGCCGTGATGGCTGGCGAACCATTCAGGGTGGCCGAGCATGAAGGGCTGCCAGGCGACATCGGCATTTGCGGTGGAGCCGGTGACGCCTTCGAAATACTCGACTTCGGACAGTGCAAAGTCGAAATGCACCATTGGCAGCAGGTCGGCCAGCAGGTGTACCCGTTCGGCCGACAAGGGCAACACTTCGCGGTAGCCGTCGAGCAGGGCCAATGCGATATCGATACGCACCGCCTCGGCGCCGCGCTCCAGTTCCAGCCAAGCCACGGCATTGCGTTCGATGGCGGTGGCCAGATCGAACAGGGCGCTGGTGGGGGAGGCCAGGCCGAAATCGAGCACGCTGCTGACCTGCATCGCATTGTCGCCGTGGCCCCACAGCAGGTTGGAGACGTGCCAGTCGTTGTGCGCCCAGAGCCGAGGTTCGGCCTGCAGGCGCGCTGACAGTCCGGTGTGCCAAGGCATGACGCTGCGCTGCAGTTGTTGCTCCCAGGGTATGCGGGCCAGATAGCGGGCAAGGCCGGGTCGATTGCCGAGATCGGTCTTGAGCGCCGCGATCGGGTCTTCCGCACGGATCAGCTCTTCACGTGCGACCAGCAGGTGGGTGCTGCGCTGGGGCGCGTCATAGCTGGCGGAGGCACGGTGCAGGGTGGCCAGCATGCGGCCGGCAGCGCGCGCGCGTTCGACTTCGGTCAGCAGTGTCCACGATGGGGCATCCCGGTACAGGTCCTGGCCATCGGCTACGGCGTGCAGCTCGTAGGTCCAGTCGCCATGTTCGATGGCGGTCTGGCCATCGTGGCCATGCAGGAGCTGGGTAACCGGCACCCCGGCCTTGGTGAGGTGGGTGATGAATTGATGCTCTTCCAGCAGACAGGCAGCACTGCGGACCAGCCGGTGGTGCCGTTTGACGAAGACCTTGCCGTGCGGGCCCTGGGCAATCGCGGCGGCCGACATCGGTCGCGGACTGTGCCAGAGCAGGGTGCTGTCAGCGTCCAGCTGCGGGTAGCGATTACACAGCCAGGCAAGCTCGGTCGCATTGATGGCGGGCCAGTCAGCGGCCACTTCATCGTTGTTCAGGCCTTGCACACGGTGGGATTGCTGGGTCATCGGAACAGGCTGGGACAGGTGATACGAGGGAGGCGCGATGGTACGTCAGCTCCGCCAAGGCTGCTGAATGTAGTGCCGAGCCATGCTCGGCTAGGGGCCTTCCCGGTAAAGCTGCCAGGTAGTGCCGAGCCGTGCTCGGCAAGGGCCTTCCTGGTAATGCCTCAGCCGAGCATGGCTTGTATGTTCCTCCCGGCTCCTACGCGGTATGTAGGAGCCAGGGTGGAGGGACCGTCAACATGATATCTGCGGATAG